>NZ_JBSFLQ010000041.1:0-72949 GCF_053599115.1 Streptomyces sp. NPDC001020
GACCTGATGCGGCAACTGCTCGGCGACCGGAAGCTGTACTACTTCGGCATCTCCTACGGCACCGAACTCGGCGGCGTCTACGCGCACTTGTTCCCCAGGAACGTCGGACGGGCCGTGTTCGACGCGGTTGTCGACCCGACACTGACGCCGGAGCAGGCCTCGCTCGGGCAGGCCGGAGGCTTCCAGCGGGCACTCGACAACTACGCCCGGGACTGCACCGCGAAGAGCGCGGGCTGCCCGGTCGGCAGCACCCCGAAGAACGTCGAGAACCGGATCGCCAAACTGCTGAACGGCCTCGAGCGCAAGCCCATTCCCGGCATCTTCCCTCGTCAGCTGACCCGGACCGCCGCGGTGAACGGCATCGTGCAGACCCTGTACTCCAAGGCCTTCTGGCCGTACCTCACCGAGGGCCTGCAGCGGGCGTACGCGGGCGACGGCAGGGTGCTGATGCTGCTGTCGGACTCGTTGAACGGGCGTAACGAGAACGGCCAGTACAGCAATCTCACCGCCGCGAACGTCTCCATCAACTGCGCGGACGAGAAGCCGCGGTACACCGTCGCCGATGTGAGGGCGAAGCTGCCGCAGTTCCGGGCTGTCTCCCCGCTGTTCGGCGACCTCCTGGCCTGGGGCCTGATCAGTTGCACCAACTGGCCCGTGACGGGAGCCGCCTACCACCCGGACGTGCACGCGCCCGGTGCCCCGCCGATCCTCGTGATCGGCAACACCGGTGACCCGGCCACCCCGTACGAAGGCGCGAGGAGGATGGTGAAAGCGCTGGGCGAAGGGGTCGGTGTCGAGCTGACGTACAAGGGTCAGGGACACGGTGCGTACAACAGCAAGAACAAGTGCGTGCAGAACGCGGTGAACCACTACCTGTTCACCGGAAACGCCCCGGCGGTCGGCACCATTTGCTCCTGAGCCCGGACGCCCCCCACCCCCAACGATGCGACGTCCGCACAAAAACCACAGGTCAGGCAGTTATCCACAGGCAGTCCTGGGCTTTGCTCGATCCGCCTACCATGGCCTGACCGCTCTCCACGGCTCCGTGCGGAGGGCTCATGAGGGGGTACACATGTGGCGTTGGGCGAGATGGACGGCCGTGGTCGCCGCCGCCGTGCTGTTGGCCGGTTGCAGCGGCGGTTCCTCCGAATCGGGCCAGGACGAAAAGGGCAGGTCCGGCTCATCGGCGGCGTCATCGCCTGCCGCGCCCTTGGGGCAGCCGTCCTCGCTCACGTCGCAGAAACTCGACTGGGGCCGCTGCAAGGGCGGGTCGGCACCGGGAAGTGACTGGCGGTGCGCGACGCTGAAGGTACCCCTGGACTGGGCGAAGCCGGACAGCGAGACGATCGACCTGGCACTGATCCGGTCCAGGGCGACCGGAGGAAACCGTATCGGCTCGCTCCTGTTCAACTTCGGCGGCCCCGGCGGCTCCGGCATCGAGATGATGCCGTCGTACGCGAACAGGGTCGCCAAGCTCCATGCACGGTACGACCTGGTGAGCTGGGATCCACGCGGCGTCGGCGCGAGCAAGGGGATCCGCTGCCGCAGCAACAAGGCGATCCAGGCCACCGAGGCGATCGACGCGAGCCCGGACAACGCGGCGGAGGAGAAGGCCTATCTCGACGACGCCACGGGTTTCGGCAAGGGCTGCATGAAGAGTGCCGGAAGGCTGCTCTCACACGTCTCGACGACCGACACCGCCCGCGACATGGATCTGATGCGCCGGGTCCTCGGTGATCGGGCGATGCACTACTTCGGCATCTCGTACGGCACCGAACTCGGCGGTGTGTACGCCCACCTGTTCCCGAAGCAGGTGGGGCGCCTGGTGCTGGACGCCGTCGTCGACCCGACCGCCGACAGCGTGGGCCACGCGAGGAACCAGGCCCGAGGCTTCCAGCGGGCACTGGACGACTACCTCACGTCGACGGGTCGCGACCCGAAGCAGGGCTCCCGGGAGATCGCGGATCTGTTGAGGCGAATCGACGCGAAGCCGCTGCCGACATCGTCCGGTCGCGAGCTCACCCAGACCCTGGCCCTCACCGGCATCGTGCTGCCGCTCTACAGCAAGGAAGGCTGGCCCATGCTCACCGGCGCGCTCAAGGCGGCCGAGGCCGGGGACGGTTCCGAACTGCTGGCGCTGGCCGACCACTACAACGAGCGCGACGCCTCGGGGCACTACGGCACGACGACGCACGCGCAACGGGCCATATCCTGCCTGGACAGCAAACAGCGGCCGACGCCTGAAGACACGAAGGAGTTGCTTCCGGAGCTGGAGAAGATCTCTCCCGTGTTCGGCGACTTCCTGGGCTGGGACATAGCGGGCTGGTGCCACAACTGGCCGGTGCCCGGGCAGTTCGATCATCCGGAGGTCAGCGCGCCGGGAGCCGCGCCGGTACTGCTGGTGGGCAACACCGGGGATCCGGCGACGCCGTACGAGGGTGCCCGGAAGATGGCCGACGGGCTCGGCAAGGGCGTCGGTGTGGAACTCACTTGGAAGGGCGAGGGCCACGGCGCGTACGGCAGTGGAAGCGACTGCGTGGACTCGACGGTGAACGCCTATCTGTTGGACGGCAGGGTCCCGGAGGACGGCACGGTGTGCCCATGACGCCGGCAGGGCTTCCGGCACCCAGGACGCCCGAGGCCCCCACCGGCGGGAGGGAACACGACGGGACCCGGGCGGAGCCCTGACAAGCCCGCGGCGGGGCCGCCCCTGGGCCTCGGAGTAAGCCGACGCTGACCTGCAACGACAGAAGCCCACGACATCTGAGCTGGTCAGAGCCGTGGGCTTCGTCAAGCCCGCCGGTCAGCGGGAGGGCCGATCAGTAGACCGGCTTGTGTGGCTCGATCTGGTTCACCCAGCCGATCACGCCGCCGCCCACGTGCACCGCGTCCGCGAAGCCCGCCGACTTCAGGACGGCGAGGACTTCCGCACTGCGGACACCCGTCTTGCAATGCAGGACGATCTTCTTGTTCTGCGGGAGGCTCCCCAGTGCGCTGCCCATGAGGAACTCGTTCTTCGGGATCAGACGGGCGCCCGGAATGGAGACGATCTCGTACTCGTTCGGCTCGCGAACGTCGATGATCTCGATGTTCTCCCCCTCGTCGATCCACTCCTTGAGCTGCTTGGGAGTGATCGTCGAGTCGGCGGCCGCCGCCTGGGCCTCATCGGAGACAACGCCGCAGAAGGCCTCGTAGTCGATGAGCTCGGTGACGGTCGGGTTCTCGCCGCAGACCGCGCAGTTCGGGTCCTTGCGGATCTTGACCTGGCGGTACTGCATCTCCAGGGCGTCGTAGATCATCAGCCGGCCGACCAGCGGCTCGCCGGTGCCGGTGAGGACCTTGATCGCCTCGGTGACCTGAATGGAGCCGATGGACGCGCACAGCACGCCCAGAACACCGCCCTCGGCGCAGGACGGGACCATGCCCGGCGGCGGAGGCTCCGGGTACAGGCAGCGGTAGCAGGGACCGTGCTCGGACCAGAAGACGGAGGCCTGGCCATCGAACCGATAGATCGAACCCCACACATAGGGCTTGTTCAGCAGCACGCACGCGTCGTTGACCAGGTAGCGGGTCGCGAAGTTGTCCGTGCCGTCGACGATCAGGTCGTACTGACTGAAGATGTCCATCACGTTGTCGGCCTCGAGCCGCTCCTCGTGAAGGATCACGTTCACGTACGGGTTGATGCCCTGGACGGTGTCGCGCGCCGACTCGGCTTTCGAGCGACCGATGTCGGACTGGCTGTGGATGATCTGCCGCTGCAGGTTCGACTCGTCGACCTCGTCGAACTCCACGATGCCCAGCGTGCCCACGCCGGCGGCGGCCAGGTACATCAGCGCGGGCGAGCCCAGACCACCGGCGCCGACACACAGCACCTTGGCGTTCTTCAGCCGCTTCTGCCCGTCCATCCCGACATCGGGGATGATCAGGTGGCGGGAGTACCGGCGGACCTCATCTACGGTGAGCTCGGTAGCGGGCTCGACCAGGGGTGGCAGCGACACGGGGACTCCGTTGGTCGGTCAATCACTACAGTGGTTCTCCGCTCAACACTGCCACGCCCTTCTTCATTCCGAGACACCCGTTCCGACCCGCGAGACGATTTCGTCCCAGTAGCCGGGCATGGCCTCCCAGGGGTCGGCTCGACCACCGCGGGGCGCCCGGTCGGTGAACCAGATCGTCGCGGCGCCCTGCCAGCGGGCGATGCGCAACGCCTCGTCGAGGTGGCCGCGGGGCACGCCGTGCACGAAGTGGCAGAACCGCTCGGGTGAGTGGTCGGCGGTCCACTCCGCCGCTTGTGACCAGCGGTAGTCGCTCCAGGAGCCGGAGAAGGTGACGAGTTGGTCGGCGTCCTCCGCGTATCCGGGATACGGGTGGGTGCCGTGGCCCAGGACGATATGTCCCGGGTCGAGGAGTGCGCGCAGGGTGGTGACCGCGCGGCGGATCTCGGGGAGCGCGGCGCGCTCCGCGGGGCAGCGGTCCAGGAGGAAGCCGTCGACCTGATACCAGTCGAGATACCGGTGTGCCTCGGAGATCAGCTCGCCGAAAGTGCGTGCGCCGTAGGTGACGTCGAGGTGGCCGAGCACACGTACGCCCGCGGTGTGCAGCCGTCCCGCGGCCTCCCTGCAGTGTGGGTCGGGTCGTGTGCCGGGTCCCCCGCTCACGTTGAGGACGACCCAGTGGAGCGGGGCGCCCGGGCGTGTGAGTTCGCCCCATTCCTGAGGGGCGAGGAGAGGGTGCGCGTAGCCGGGGATACCGAGCCCCGGACTCAGGCCGTTGCTCGTGGTGCCCACCGTGGCAGTGGTCAGATACGGCACGCCGCCTCCATCCAGATGTCGGCGAGGGACTCCTCCAGGTTGATCCGGGGCCGCCAGCCGAGCCGGTCGCGTGCGGTGCGCACATCGGCCTGCTGCCAGTTGCCGCAGCCGTCCGGATAGGGGTACGTGATCGGGGGCGCGTGGTCCGGTTCGCCGCTGCGGGGGTGGGCGATGGCGGGCCGCACCGGGCCGGGAGGTCCGTCGAGTTCGTGCAGGGCGCCGCCGTAGCCGGCGACGCGGGCGAGGACGGCGGCCGCGTCGCGCAGGCGTACGGCGCGGCCCGAGCCGATGTTGATCACGCCTTGGGCGGCGGAGAGCGAGGCCGCGTGGACGGCACGGGCGACATCGCGTACGTCGACGAAGTCGCGCTGGACGCCGAGGCCGCCGAGCTTGAGTTCGCCGTCACCCGACTGCATGGCGCGACGCATGGCCTCGGCGAGGCGGCCGAGCGGGGATCCGGCGGGGGTGCCGGGTCCGGCGGGCGAGAACACGCGGAGCACGACCGCGTCGAGCCCCGAGCCGAGGACCAGTTCGGTGGCGGCGAGCTTGCTGACGCCGTACGGGCCTCCCGGGCGCGGTACCGCGTCCTCGGCCGTGGACGAACCCGACTGGCTGGGGCCGTATTCGGCGCTGCAGCCGATCTGCACCAGGCGGGCCCCGCAGCCGCTTCGGCGCAGGGCCTCGCAGACGGTGGCGACGGCGACGGTGTTGTGCCGGGTGAGTTCACGGGCGCCGCCGCGGATGGCTCCGGCGCAGTTGATGACGACCCCGGGGTGCACCGCGTCCAGGAAGCGGGTGAGCGCACCGGGGCTGCCGGACGCGAGGTCGAACCGTACGTCGGCGTCGTCACCGCGGCCGAGCGCGGTGAGCTGGACGGCCGGATCGGCGAGCAGGCGGTCGGCGACGAAGCGGCCGAGGTATCCGTTGGCTCCGATCAGCAGGACCCTCATCGGGCGGCTCCCGGGGCGGACTCTCCGGTTCGGGAGGTGATCATCTGCGTTCTCCTTCAAGCGTGGTGCCGTGGGACGAAAGGGGACTCGCGGTCTCGGCCCCGCGGGAGGGGCGTACTCGGGCGGTGGCCCGCTCCCGGGGTGGGGCATGGGCCGCGGGCTCAGGGGGATCCGTGCGACGAAGCGTGGGCCGAAGCCCGGGTCAGGCTGCGGGTCGCATGGATCAGCAGGGTCAGGGCGGCCAGGGCGCAGACGACGGTGGGGACCGCGTCCGCACCCCAGGTGTCGGCCAGGGTCTCGACCGGGGTGGCCAGGAACGAGCAGCCGGGAAGGCGGCCGGCGAAGACCGTGGCCAGGGCGCCCGTCTCGGCGGCGGCCGCGGCGCCGAGGACGACAGCCGGAGCGTGCGTGAAGCCGTGCGCGGTGAGCAGCCGGGCGAGCAGCAGGAGCGCGCCGAGGGCGCCTGCTCCGGCGTACGCGACGGACTCGCCGAGCGCAGCCCCGCACAGCACGAGCAGCGCACCCAGGGAGCACAGGAAGAGCCCGAACACGCCCAGCAACAGCGGTGTGACCGCGGCCGCGAACTCCTTCAGGCCGCGACTGGCGGCGAGTCTGCGGCGGGCGCGTACGGCGAGGAGCCTGGCGCACCAGGCGGCCGGACCGCAGGCCAGGGCGAGGGCCAGCACAGGCGCGAGGGCCACGGGCCAGGGTCCATCGGGACCGCCGACGAGCGCGGCGCGCAGCAGCCCGTCACCGAAGAGGGCGTACGCGAGCAGCCAGCACATCCCCGCGCGGGTGGCGGACGGCGTGATGTGGGAGGGGGCGCGCAGTGGGCCGTGGCGGAGTGCCGTGCGCAGGCCGAGCGCGACGGCGAGAGTGCCAAGCGTGACGACGACCAGGCGTGCCCGGCCGTCGGTGAGCCGCAGCCCGATGACGGTGGCCGTACACAGCGTGCCCGGCAGCAGGGCGAGGACGGCCCACGCCCAGTGCTCGCGGGCGGCGTCCGCGGCGGCGGGCCACGGTGGGGGCTGGTCCCCGGCACGCGGTACACGCGCATACATCTCCTCGGCGAGTGAGAACACGTCCCGGTGGCGGAAGCGCGTGGCGGCCGCCCGGTCGGTCAGTCCATGGGCCTCCAGGCCGGCGGCGATCTCCAGCGGGTCGACGGCCCGCTCGCACAGGTCACGGTGCCGGTGCATCAACGCCTTGACGGGGTCGACGGCGCCGCGGCGGGCCGGGGGCCTGCGAACCGCATGGGCGGGCTCGGGGCTCGCAACGGTGGAGCCACGGAGCCCGGGATCCGGCGCCGTGGACTGCGTGCGCGCCTCCCAGGCCAGTTCACCGAGCGCATCCCCCTGAGCGACATGCGCCCCGTCCGCGCCCGGGTGGGCTCCATGCTCTACCTGTGGCCCGGTCTCATCGGCCCACATGAGCCGTTCCTCCCCGCCTGCGTCCCCGGAACCGGGGCTGCCCGGGATGCCGGAGCGGTCCAGTTCTCCGAGGTCGCTCATCGTGCGGCCTCCGCCGCCGGGACGGTTTCATGCTGCGGTCCGGTGGCACGTACGGGTGCCACGACGTGCTCCGGAGCCCATGCCCAGCGCGGTCTCCCGGCCGTTCGGTGCGGCCCGGTCCAGCGGCCGGCCAGGTGCGCCTCCGCAGGCACACCGAAGGGCAGCGGTTCACCCGCGTCGTCGACGGGCACTCGTCTCACCGGCGCGTGGGAGACGACCTCCAGGTACAGGCCGTGAAATGCGGTGATGTTCTGCTCGACGGTGAAGAGTTCGAGGGCTCGCGCGCGGGCGGCCGCGCCGAGGCGCTCACGGCGCTCTGGGTCACGCAGCAGCGCCAGGCATGCCTCCGCGAGCGCCCGCGGATTGCGCGGTGGGACCACGAGTCCCGTACCCCCGATGACCTCGACCACCGCGCCGACGTCCGTGGACACCGTGGCCCGCCCGCAGAACATGGCCTCCACCAGACTGATCGGGAAGCCTTCGATGACGCTTGACAGGACGACGACCGCCCCGGACCCGTAGGCCTCCGCCAGGTCGGGCATCTCCGGGCCGCCGATGTCCTCGAAGGACACCGGGTTGTCACCGACGGCATGCACACCTTCGGCCTCGTCGGGGAAGAGCTGTGCGGCCAGTGCCCTGCAGTGCCCGAGGTAGGCGGCGCCCTCGGCACCGGAGGCGGCCCCGACGATCCGCAGGCGCGCCGCCGGCTCCTCCTTGTGGATCCGTGCGAAGGCGTGGAGCAGGGAGACCAGGTCCTTGGCGGGCTCCACACGCCCGACCCAGACCAGCGTGTACGGGTCCGCGCCGTCGGCGGATTCGCCCACCTCGGTGAAGCGGGACGCCTCCATGCCGGGGTAGACCGTGCGCAGTTTGGCGCGGTCGGCACCGCACCGTTCCTGCCACCGGCGGGCGTGGGTGTTGCCGGGCGTGATGCAAGCGGCCCGCCGGTACACCTCGGCGGCCAGCCCGCGATGGAAGGCGGCGAGCAGCGTGCGCACCGCGGAGGGTGCCTCGCCCGGCGCCCCCAGGTAGTGGGCGCGCAACCGGACGCCGTATTCGGTGACGAGTAGCGGGACGTCGGCGAAGTGCCGGGCGAGAAGCCCGGGCAGGGCCGCGGCACCGCCCGTCGTGGCATGACAGAGATCGACCGCACCCAGACCGTCGTCCTCGTACCAGTCGAGCGAGAGCGGGCGCAGGGCGCGCTCGATGTGGGCGGCCACGTCGAGCAGATCGGGGACGCGGGCTGCGCGCGCTGCGCGCAGGGCGCCGGGCGCGTGACAGGCGCTCTCCAGGGCGCGTACGGCGGTCTCGGAACGCAGTGCGCCCGTCAGCCCGCCCTCGTCTCGGGCGAGTTCGGCGAGTGCGTAGAGGGCGTGACCGAAACGGTCCGTTGCGGAGCCGACCGGTACGGACGCGCTCTGTGGTGCTGTCGGCTCCGAGGCCGTGCACAGTGCGGCGGCCAGTTCCCCGTAGGCCTCGGCGAACCGCCGTCGCACCCGGCGCCCGTAGACGACCCCGTCGCCCTCCGCGGTCCACAGGGGTGCCGTCCGTACCCGGCTGACCTGTGGCGGCAGCGGGATCCAGCCCTCGGCCTCCTGCCGCTCGCTGCGGCTGAGGGCGTAGACATCGAACTCGTGCTGGCCGAGCCCACGTACGAGGCGGTCGCACCAAAGCCCGGCGTCACCGCTCACATACGGATAGCCGCCCTCCGTAAGCAGTCCGACGCGCACGAACGCACCCCCGATCTCCCGTGTGGGGAGCCGCCCTTGCCCCGGCGGCTCGCAGCGGGACGAACGTATGCGGACAGCGCGGTCGCGCGATGGACGGTTGTCCATCGCGCCACCAGAAGGGGTGAACGGTCGTAACTTTCCTGCACGGAACGCGTTTATTCGCGCTAAGCGATCAAGCAGTCACGTTTCGGCCAGGGCGGCCGGCCTCGGACCGGCCATCACTCACGCCGTGGCCGGATCCGGGACCACCCGTCAACGGCTGGGAAACGGCCAGGGATTGGGTAGGCAGTGGATTCCGTCGTGGTCGAGGAACTTGGTCTGCTGCTGCATGACCGGGGCCAACTCGCCGTTCTTGTCGCAGGAGACGTGGCCGTGGCCGAGGCGGTGACCGACCTCGTGGTTGATCAGCATCTGACGGTAGGCGTGAATCTCGTCACCGTATGTCGTCGAGCCCTGCGCCCAGCGATAGGCGTTGATCACCACACGCTCGGTGGCGGCCGAGTCGCAGGAGACGTTGTCCACCGTCGTGTCCAGGCCTGACTTGGCGCACCAGGCGGCGGTGGTGCCGGGACTGGCCAGGGTGATCACGAAGTCGGGTTCGCCGGAGGAGACGCGCTCGAAGACGTGCCTCTCGCCGTGGGCCCAGCTGCGGTTGTCGTTGAGGGTCCTCTGCACGGCCTGCGCGAAGAGTTCGCCGTCCAGACCGAGCCCCTTCTCCACGTCCACGCGATACCGGTACTTCCCCTTGCCGGACACCCTGTCGACGCCGGGGACCGTGGTGAACGTGCCCGGTCCCTTCAAGGTGGCGCTGAGCGGGTACCTCCGGCCCATCGCCTGCTGGTACGTCAGCGTGGTCACGCTCGGCGAGCCCGAGGGGGTCGCGCCGTCGCCCGACCCGGCGGAGCCATGGGTGTGGCGATCCTCGTCGGCGGCGGACTGCGACCGCCCGGCGGTGTCGCCGTGTCCGTCGGCGACCTGGCCCGCCACGACGACCGCGAGCGCGGTGGTGACGGCTGCGGCCGCGATCCCGGTGAACGTACGCCCCTTGCCGCTCGCCTTGGCCTGCGCGCCGCCGACCTCGGTCACCGACGGGTAGTCGGGCTCGATCTCCCGCTCGGTGTCGCGACCGTCGGCGAGAGGGGCGCCACCGGTGCGACGGGGCGCGAAGACGTCGTCGTCCTCGTCGAAGGCGTCGAGGTAGTCCTGGCGCGGGCCGGGCCGGGACCGCTGGGCGGGGATGCGGGGCACGGGGCGTCCGGGCGGCGCGCTCGGCCGAGTACCCGCGGGCACGGACCTCTCGCGGAACTCGCCCCATCCGCCGCCGGGTTCGCGTAGCTGGGGGTGGTCGCCGCGGCCTTGGGGGTTGTCGTCGGCCGGCGTACCGTCCGCCGCAGGCGGCATCGCACGGGCGTGCGTACCGTCCGCAGGAGGCCGAGTGCTCCCGGCCGACGCCCCCTGTACGAACCGCGGGACGCCTCGCGTGGGCGTCCCCTCGGTACTTCCTCGGGGCGGCCTGCCGCTCATCGGGCCGTACCGCCCGACGGCCGTGGGCGCCTGCGCGCCGCGGGCCGATGGGTCGGACGCCGATATGCCGGGCACCGCGCCCGTGTCCGTGTTCCTCGCCTGGCTTCGCCCCTTGCGGCTGTGCCGTCCCACCCCGTGCCTCAGCTCCTCGCTCCGGCGTCACCGGACTCACCCATCGCGACGACACCACCGGCTTCGCCCCCGACCGCGTCTCCCGGTCCAGCCGACTCGCCCGTGTCCGCGAGGAGTTCACGGAAGGCCGTCGCCACCCGTTCCGGGTACTCCATCATCGCTACGTGCCCCGCGTCCGGCAGGGTCAGCAGCCGGGAGTCACGGAAGGAGCTCGCCGCTCGCCGGGCCATGCGGAACGACACCAGTTGGTCCCGGCCGCCGTACACGAGCAGCGTCGGCGCGAGCACCCGCTCCGCCTGACGCCACAGCCCGTGCTGCCCGCCGAGCGTGTACGCGTTCACGATGCCGCGCGCCGAACGTGCCATCGCGTCCCAGAAGTACGGCAACCTCAGCCGTCGTTCCATCTCCTCGACCGCGCTGCGGAAGCCCTCCGGGGTGACGCGCCCGGGGTCGCCGTAGCACAGTGCCATGACCCCGCGGACGCGCTGCTCGGCCGTCCAGCCCCTGGTGTACCGGGTGAACAGGGAAGCCACTCCGGGCAGCGCGAGCATCCCCGTCGGGATCGCGCCGCGCTGGATGAAAACCTCCGGGAGCGCGGGCGAGACGAGGGAGAGCGTACGGACGAGGTCGGGACGTACGGCCGCCACACGCGTCGCGACGGCGCCGCCCAGCGAGTTGCCGAACAGGTGTACGGGACCGCGCTCGGCCGCGTCGAGATAACGGATGACAGCGCGCGCGTGCCCGGTGACCGAGTAGTCGCCGTCGTCCGGAGGCGGCGAGTCACCGAAGCCGGGCAGGTCGACCGCCTCACCGTCGACGAGCCCGTCGAGCAGCGGCATCAGCGCCGACCAGTTGCGGGAGGAACCACCGAGTCCGTGCACGTACAGCGCGGGCGGCAGGCCCTCGCGCACCGGCGGCCTGGACCGCACCGCCAGTGTGACCCCCGGCAATCCGACCGACCTGAGCCGCTCACCGTCCTCGCCCCCGACGGGCGACACCTTCGGGAGCACATTGGTGGCCGGGGCGGGCGGCATCTCGGTCGAAGACATGCGGCAATGTTACGAGACGATCACACAGTCGATCTGTGTCCGCCGTCACACGCGACAGGAGCGGCGCGCCGGTCACCGCGCTGCGTCCCCGCACCGCACATAGCGTCCCGATCGGGTGTCTCCTAGGCTCGAAGCAGGGTACCCGCATGTGGCCCCCCGCCTCTTTCAGGACCGTTCCAGGAGTTCTGGGAAGGGAGCCCACCATGGCCGTAGACCCCACTGATCCCGAGACCTTCGAGGAGGACGAGACCGCCACCGCTGAACTCGGCGTGGAGGACTCGGAGCACGACACCGCGGAGCAGTTCGCGGAGACCGCCTCGGAGCAGGACGAACCCCTGACCGAAGAGGAGATCCTGCGCGCCAACGAGGCCGACCTGGTGGAGCAGAAACGCGTCGTCAAGCTGGACGAGGACGAGTACCGGTGAGGGTCGGCGAGCTACGAGGACGATCACATTCCACATACGGGCGATCGCGCACGGTAGGGGGCCGCAAACCGGTTCTTGACTCCGAGCGCCCGCTCCCCGCTCCTCCCCCGCCCGCCCTGCCCCTGTTTGCAGGGCTCCGCTCGGCTTTGACTGCTGTTCGGTCCGTGAAATTCTGCGCTCGCACCGCGCACACCACGGTTACCGAAAAGTACGATGGCCGAGCGGCGCACACCGCATGTGGACGATTTTGGGAGGCGGCGTGACAGCCATCGAGCAGACAGAGGCGGCACGCCCGCGGGGCACTCGCCTGCCGCGCCGTGCCCGACGGAACCAGTTGCTGGGCGCCGCACAGGAAGTCTTCGTGGCGCAGGGGTACCACGCGGCCGCGATGGACGACATCGCCGAGCGCGCCGGCGTCAGCAAGCCTGTGCTCTACCAGCACTTCCCGGGCAAGCTCGATCTGTATCTGGCCCTGCTGGACCAGCACTGCGAGGCCCTGCTGCAGGCTGTACGGAGCGCGCTCGCGTCGACGACCGACAACAAGCAGCGTGTTCGGGCCACGATGGACGCCTACTTCGCGTACGTGGAGGACGACGGCGGCGCCTTCCGGCTGGTGTTCGAGTCCGATCTGACGAACGAGCCCGCCGTGCGCGAGCGCGTCGACAAGGTCACGAACGAGTGCGCGGAGGCGATCTGTGACGTCATCGCCGAGGACACCGGACTCTCGCGGGCCGAGTCGATGCTGCTGGCCTCGGGTCTGGGCGGCCTCGCCCAGGTCGTGGCACGCTCTTGGCTGCACAGCGACCGCAGCGTGCCGCGCGACCAGGCGGTCCAGTTGCTGACCTCGCTGGCCTGGCGGGGCATCGCGGGCTTCCCGCTGCACGGCAACGAACAGCACCACTGAGCGGCACGGCAGCCTGACGCGCGGATCACACGGCGGGTTTGTTCCCGCCGGATGTTCGCTCCTGGCGTGCCGGAGCGGAGCGTGCACGTCCCCTCACCGGGCTAATGTGTGCTGGTACGGCGCGGACGGCCGCGCACATCACTGACCGTCGGAGGGACAAAGCCGTGGAGGTCAAGATCGGCGTGCAGCACGCGCCCCGCGAGATCGTTCTGGAGAGCGGTCAGAGCGCCGAAGAGGTGGAGCGCGTCGTGGCCGATGCGCTGGCCGGCAAGTCGCAGCTGCTGAGCCTTGTGGACGAGCACGGCCGAAAGCTCCTCGTACCGGCCGACCGTCTCGCGTACGTGGAGATCGGCGAGCCGGCCCCGCGCAAGGTGGGCTTCGGCACGCTGTAGTTTCGCAAAGGGCCCGGTGGCAGGTGCCACCGGGCCCTTTCCTTTGCCTCCCGCTACGTCCGCTCAGGCCCGGCTCGGGCCTCTCAGGGGCGCACACAGGCGGAGCACATGATCCACGCGAAGGAGGATTGCGCTCCGCACGCCACGGGTAGGACCGGCTACGACCGTTTTGCCCTGGCAGTAGCCGTGCGGGAGGGAACTCGTCATGCTCATGGAAGCGCTCGGCTCCGCCGTCCTCGGGCTCGCCCTGGCATGGGCGGCCGCGCATCGGCTGCCGCACCGGCTTCCGGCCCGCGCCCTGGTTCTGTCGACCGGTGTGGCGGGGGCTCTGCTCGGTGCGTTCCTCACCCACAGCGCCCTGGTCTCGGCCGGTCTCCCGGTGATCGTCGTCGGGGCGCTGACCGTCTCCGCGGCCTCGCTGTCCCTGCTGCTGCGGCCCGCGGAAAGATTTCGCCGCCGGTCGGCGACGGCCTGAGAGCCGGCCGCCGGGCCCGGCGGCGACCCGGACGCCCGACAGGACGGATTCGGCGGCGGTCATGACGACCGCACCGGGGACACTACGGCGGGCGGCCCGCTACGACGACGCGCCGCCTGCGGCGACAGCGGCCACGGTCGGCCACACGAGTGACGCGTGTGCCCGGTGACCCACGTGACGGTCAGGCGGCGAGGCCCAGTGCGGCCATCCGCTTGGTGTGCGCCTCGGTGATCCGGGAGAACATCTTGCCGACTTCGGCGAGGTCGAAGCCGTCCGCGACGCCGCCGACGAGCATCGTCGACAGCGCGTCCCGCTCGGCGACCACACGCTGCGACTGCGACAGGGCCTCGCCCATCAGCCGCCGCGCCCACAACGCGAGTCGCCCGCCCACGCGCGGATCGGCGTCGATCGCCGCGCGCACCTTCTCGACGGCGAAGCTGGCGTGCCCCGTGTCGTCGAGGACGGCGAGCACGAGCCCACGCGTGTCGGCATCGAGCCTGGCCGCGACCTCGCGATAGAAGTCGCTGGCGATCGAGTCGCCGACGTACGCCTTGACGAGCCCCTCCAGCCAGTCCGCGGGCGCGGTCTGCCGGTGAAAGCTGTCGTACGCCGCGACGAACGGCTCCATCGCCTCCGTCGGCGCCGCACCGATCTCGGTGAGCCTGTCCCTGATCCGCTCGAAGTGGTGGAACTCGGCGGACGCCATCTTCGCCAGTTCCGCCTTGTCCGTGAGCGTCGGCGCGAGCTTCGCGTCTTCCGCGAGCCGTTCGAACGCCGCCAGCTCCCCGTACGCGAGGGCGCCGAGCAGGTCCACGACGGCGGCGCGGTACTGGGGGTCGGCGGAGGCCTTCGCCCAGTCCTGGGCGGCGACTCCGGTGAGTTCGGCGGATGCGTCGGGGGCATTGTCAGGCGTCGTCATGAAGCGCACAATAGCCCCCTCACTGCCCCGCGGAAGTCCCTGGTGAATCAGTGTGACGACGGCTACGTGACCGAATCGGCCGCCGCGCGTGCGCGATTCCGGGGTATGGTGGTAATGCGCCTGCCGAAGACTCGACGGGCCGCACGTATGAGGATGCCCGGTCGGTGGCCCGATCGGCTCCGACCCGACAGCCCTCCTCGTCGGTACAAACCTGTACTTACGACATCCGGAGGGACCCTCAGCGGTACGAGCGCTGGAGCGTCGGCGTGGTCCCGTGCCACAGGCCCGTCCCCAAGCAGGCCGACGTCATCCGGCACGGTCACGACCCCCGCGCTCGCCTCGCACCGCGCTCACAGAAGAGGCAGCACCCTGACTACGACCTTTCGTGAACTCGGAATCTTCCCCGAGACGGCCGAGGCCCTGGATGCCGTCGGCATCACTCATCCCTTCCCCATCCAGGAGATGACGCTCCCCGTAGCTCTCTCCGGTACCGACGTCATCGGCCAGGCCAAGACCGGCACAGGCAAGACGCTGGGCTTCGGCCTCCCGCTCCTCGAGCGCGTCGCTGTTCCCGTCGACGTCGAGGCGGGCCGCGTGAAGCCGGAGGCCCTCACCGACGCCCCGCAGGCGCTCGTCGTCGTCCCCACCCGCGAGCTGTGCACGCAGGTCACCAACGACCTGCTGACCGCGGGCAAGGTGCGCAACGTACGCGTCACCGCCATCTACGGCGGCCGGGCGTACGAACCCCAGGTCGAGGCCCTGAAGAACGGCGTCGACGTCGTCGTCGGCACCCCGGGCCGCCTGCTGGACCTGGCCGGCCAGGGCAAGCTCGACCTGAAGCACGTGAAGTGCCTGGTGCTCGACGAGGCCGACGAGATGCTCGACCTGGGCTTCCTGCCCGACGTCGAGAAGATCATCAACATGCTTCCGGTGAAGCGCCAGACCATGCTGTTCTCGGCGACGATGCCGGGCGCGGTCATCGGCCTGGCTCGCCGCTACATGTCGCGGCCCACGCACATCCGCGCCACCGCGCCGGACGACGAGGGCGCAACCGTCGCGAACATCGCGCAGTTCGTCTACCGCGCGCACTCCATGGACAAGCCGGAGATGGTCGCGCGCATACTGCAGGCCGACGGCCGCGGGCTGGCGATGATCTTCTGCCGTACGAAGCGGACGGCGGCCGACATCGCCGAGCAGCTCCAGCGGCGCGGCTTCGCGTCCGGCGCGGTCCACGGCGACCTGGGCCAGGGCGCGCGCGAGCAGGCTCTGCGAGCCTTCCGCAACGGCAAGGTGGACGTGCTCGTCTGCACCGACGTGGCGGCCCGCGGCATCGACGTCGAGGGCGTCACGCACGTCGTCAACTACCAGTCCCCCGAGGACGAGAAGACGTACCTGCACCGCATCGGCCGTACGGGCCGCGCGGGCGCGTCGGGTACGGCGATCACGCTCGTCGACTGGGACGACATCCCGCGCTGGCAGCTGATCAACAAGGCGCTGGAGCTGGACTTCAACGACCCTGCGGAGACGTACTCCTCTTCCCCGCACCTCTTCACCGACCTCGGCATCCCCGAGGGCACGAAGGGTGTGCTGCCGCGCTCGGAGCGCACGCGTGCCGGGCTCGCGGCGGAGGAACTGGAGGACCTCGGCGAGACGGGCGGCCGGCAGGCACGCGGGCGCCGTTCCTCCGCCGCGCCCGCAGAACGCGAGCGTCCGGCACGTACGCCGCGGCGTCGGCGTCGTACGCGGAGTGGAGCGCCGGTGGACACTCCGGCCACCGCCCCCACGGAAGCCATGGAGACGGCCGAGGCCGTTGAACCGCGCACACCGCGCCGACGCCGCCGTACGCGCGGCGGGGCGTCGGCGGAGCCGACTGCCGTCGTGCCGGTGACGGAGATTCAGACGGAGACTGTTGAGCCCAAGGCTCCGGAGGCGGCGCGGGTGGCCGTCGAGACGGCGGAGGGTACCGTGCCGGCCGAGCCGGCGAAGCCGCGCCGTCGTCGGACCCGCAAGGCGGTGGAGGCGACTCCGGTCACGGCCGAGGCTCCCGCTGCCACGGAGGCGGCTCCGGCTGCCGCCGAGACCGCCGCGGAGGCCACGGAGGCCACGGAGGCCACGGAAGCCAAGCCCCGACGGCGTACCCGCAAGGCCGCTGCCGCCGAGGCAGTCGCCTCGGTCCCGGCCGAGGACGTGGTGGACACCGTCGAGGCGGTGGAGACCAAGCCGCGCCGCACCCGCAAGACCGCGGCCGCCCCCGAGACCGAGGCGACCGCCGAGGCCGAGACCCCCACCAAGCCCCGCCGACGCACCCGCAAGACCGCCGAAACCGCACTCGACACGGCAGAAGGCACCACGGCGGACACGGAGACCCCGGCCAAACCGCGCCGCACCCGCAAGACCGCGGCCGCCCCCGAGACCGAGGCGACCGCCGAGGCCGAGACCCCCACCAAGCCCCGCCGACGCACCCGCAAGACCGCCGAAACCGCACTCGACACGGCAGAAGGCACCACAGCGGACACGGAGACCCCGGCCAAACCGCGCCGCACCCGCAAGACCGCGGCCGCCCCCGAGACCGAGGCGACCGCCGAGGCCGAGACCCCCACCAAGCCCCGCCGACGCACCCGCAAGACCGCCGAAACCGCACTCGACACGGCAGAAGGCACCACAGCGGACACGGAGACCCCAGCCAAACCGCGCCGCACCCGCAAGACCGCGGCCGCCCCCGAGACCGAGGCGACCGCCGAGGCCGCGGTCCCGGCGCAGGCGGGCGAGGAGCCCGAGGCCAAGCCGCGACGCCGTACGCGCAAGGCGGTGGCCGCCGAGGCGGAGGTTCCGGCGCAGCCGGACGAGGCTCCGGCCAAACCGCGCCGGCGCACCCGCAAGGCCGCGGAGAGCTGACGCGACAACTGCCCGATGGCCCGTCTCCACACTTCGTGGGGGCGGGTCATCGGTGTTCCGGTGGCCGTGTACGCAGCGACGTCGCCCAACCCCGCACCCGCCACCTCCCGGACGCCCGGTAGCCTCACCCCATGAGCCGTCCCCCTACCTTCACCCCGCCGCCCGGTGTCCGGGCACACCGGCTCGTCACGCAGCGGGGGGAGTTCGCCGTGCTGGAGGCCGGCGCGGTGACGACACGGGTCAAGGGGACCGCACTCCTGTTGCCGGGATTCACCGGAAGCAAGGAGGACTTCATCCTCCTTCAACCGCTGCTCGCTGCGGCCGGGTACCGGACCGTCGCCCTCGACGGGCGCGGCCAGTACGAGTCACCCGGCTCTCGGGACGACGAAACACCTTACACACAGGGCGAGTTGGCGCGGGATGTCATCGCGCAGGCATACGCCGTCGGGGGGCCGGTGCATCTCCTCGGGCACTCGCTGGGCGGTCAGATCGCCCGCGCCGCCGTCCTCCTCGACGCGTCCCCGTTCCTCTCGCTCACCCTCATGTCCTCCGGCCCGGCCCAGATCTCCGTCCCCCAGCAACAGCGCGTCAAGCTGCTGCGCGACGCCCTCGCCGTAATGGACATGGCTCAGGTCTGGGACGCCATCCAGGCGTTGGAGCCGCCCGAGGCGGCCGGTGCCGGGGACCTCGACGAGGGGCTCTCCGACGGGGACGACCTGCGGCGCCGCTGGCTGGGCAACAGCCCCGCCCAACTCCTGGCCACGGGTCGGCAGCTGTGCGAGGAACCCGACCGGGTCGCCGAGCTGGCCGCCACCGGTCTGCCGGTGCACGTGCTTTCCGGGGACCGCGACGACACCTGGCCGCTCCCGCTCCTGGACGACATGGCCACCCGGCTGGACGCCCACCGCACCGTCGTACCGCGCGCGGAGCACTCCCCCAACACCGACCGGCCCGACCACACGGCCCGTGCCCTGGCGGCCTTCTGGGACCGGCTCTCCGCCTAGTACTGCAACGACACTCGCAGTACTAGGGGCTGAGCCAGGCCCAACCCCTGCCGGTCCTCAGTACTGCACCTTCAGATGCTCCCAGAAGCCGTCCCGCAGCGTGCGCCGCAGATCGGACTGGCCGCGCAGCGAGTACTGCAGCAGGCTCTCCGCCTCCACCAGCAGGTCCTGATCGACCGAACCGGGCAGGTACGGGTGTCCGGGCAGCAGCTCCGCCAGCGATTCCCGGCCCCGAGCCGCCAGCCACTTCGCCGCGATCTGCGCGCCCACGAAACGCACGTCCTCGCGCGTGGGGCGGGCCACACCCGACACTTCGTACGTGACGGCCGTCCGCCGCGCCACGTACGGCCTGAAGAAGTCGAGTTCGAGGGTGCGCTGACTGTCGACCTCCCACAGCAGCGGCTCCGCCTGGTTGCGACCCTCGGGCGCCTCGATGCCCCACAGGTGCACCCGAGCGCCGTACCCCTGCGCCGCCTCGACC
Source organism: Streptomyces sp. NPDC001020 (assembly GCF_053599115.1). Classification (NCBI taxonomy): domain Bacteria; kingdom Bacillati; phylum Actinomycetota; class Actinomycetes; order Kitasatosporales; family Streptomycetaceae; genus Streptomyces; species Streptomyces sp. NPDC001020. The sequence goes on from NZ_JBSFLQ010000041.1 coordinate 19,203, forward strand.
GCGGACACCAGGTCCTCGTCACCGCCGATGAGCGCCGCGTCGCTGATGGCGCGATGCCGGGCCAGTGACTCGAGGTCGGACCGGATGAGGGAGTCGACGCCCTTCTGCTGGTTGTTGGCGTTGAGGTTGCCGAGCCGCACCTTCACGTCCGGGAGTTCGGCGATGGACTGCTGTTCCGCCGTGTGGATACGGCGCCTCGCACCGTCGTACCAGTACACGCGCAGCAGCCGACTGTCCGCGAAGACCGTGCGCGCCGTGTCGATGAGCGCCTCGATCAGACCCTCGGCGTCGACGTCGAAGGCCCGGCGGTCCTCGGTGCCGGCGACAAGCCGTCCCGCGGCCGCGTACAGATAACCGGCGTCGACGAAGATCGCATGGGTCGAGGGCGTCTTCGCCACCTCGGCGAGCATGCGCTGAAGCAGCTCGTTCGTACGGTCGATGCGGGCGCCGAGCGCCACCAGGTCGTCGTTCATATGCCTCCATTGTCCCGTCGGTCACGCTGCGAACACAACCGGCCCCAAACAGTGCACCGTGAATCACAACCGGAACTGTATGGGCCTCTTGTCCGGCAAGGTGGTTAGGGATTCGAAAATTTTCCTTAGCGTAGGGAATCTTTGCAGTGGGCATCTCGTTGAGCATTGGTGGGACGGGGGCAGAGCCGCCCCACGCTCCACTCACCAGTAGTTCTCCTCAGGAGGATGACCAGACGAAGGGAGAAGCCGTATGCGCTTCGAAATCATGCGACTCGACGACGTCGACGGCACGGCCGTGGACAGCACCGTCGTGGACGCCGCCTCCGTCAAGCAGATCGTTCAGCAGGCCGCGGCCATAGGGCAGCGACTGTGGATCCGCCCGGCCGACACGCCCGCCTCGTAATCACCCGCCCCGGCGCACGCACGTCAGACTTCGGAGCCCCGCACGGCAGATGCCGTGCGGGGCTCCGTGCGCAGGGGTGCCGCCGAGGCAGTCAGCCTCCGTGGACGATCTGGGTGATCCCGTTGACGATCTGCTGCACGGCGATCGCGGAGAGCATCATGCCCGCGAGCCGGGTCACGAGGACAACGCCACCGTCCTTGATCACGCGGATGATCAGCAGCGAGTAGCGCATGACCACCCACAGCACGACGTGGATCGCGAGTATCGCCGTCCACACGGACACCTGGGTGCCCACGCTGTCGGCCTTCTGCACCGCCAGGATCACGGACACGATCGCACCCGGCCCGGCCAGCAGCGGCATACCGAGGGGCACGAGGGCGACATTGACGTCCTTGGTCTGCTGCGGCTCGTCGGTCTTGCCGGTCAGCAGGTCGAGGGCGATCAGCAGGAGCAGCAGCCCGCCCGCGATCATCAGCGCGGGCACGGAGACGTGCAGGTAGTTGAGGATCTGATGGCCGAGTACGCCGAACACGGCGATGACGCCACCGGCCACGCAGACGGCCTGGAAGGCCATCCGCTTCTGCACCTTGGCGGGCCGCCCGCCGGTGAGCGCGAGGAAGATCGGGATGATCCCGGGGGGATCCATGATCACGAAGAGGGTGAGGAAGAGGGAACCAAAGACGGCGACGTCGAACATGGGGGCCTTGCAGAGAGGTACGGACAAGCATGCGGCGGCGGGCGGGCCACGGCCGCTGGGGACAGTGATCGCGGCCTGGGGCACGCGACGGCGGGGCACTGCGGCAGGCGCCGGTGCCTCGAGATCAGAGGGGACTCGCAGAGAACTGCGACAGGGTCAGGCGCTCAGGCGTCCACCGGCGCCCGGCACCGGGAACGCCCCGGTGGCTCGGCGGATGATCTCCCCGTACACCTCGGGGTCGGTGGTGAACTCCCCGAGCACGCACGTCTTGCGGCTGCCGTGGTAGTCGGAGGATCCCGTGGCGAGGAGTCCCAGTTCGTCCGCCAGGCCGCGCAGCCGTGCCCGGGTCGCCGGGTCGTGGTCCATGTGGTCGACCTCGATGCCGTCGAGTCCGGCCGCGGCGAGGTCCGCGATGGCTGACTCCGGCACCGTCCGCCCGCGCTTCGAGGCTGCCGGGTGCGCGAGGACGGTGACCCCGCCCGCGGCCTTGACCAGCCGGATCGCCTCGAAGGGATCGGTCTCGTGCTTCTCGACGTACGCGCGCCCGCCATCGGCCAGCCACTCGGGCGTGAAAGCGTCCGAGACGCTCTCCACGACACCCAGGTCGACCAGCGCGGAGGCGATGTGCGGCCGCCCCACCGAGCCGTCGCCCGCGATGCGCGCCACCTGCTCCCAGGTGATCGGCACGCCCAGCTCCCGCAGCTTGGCGATCATGGCGTGGGCCCGCGGCACCCGGTCGTCCCGCACCAGCTCGCGCTCGGCGAGCAGATCCGGCTCCTCGGGGTCGAAGAGATAGGCCAGCATGTGCACGCTGGTGCCGTTAAGCCGGCAGGAGAGTTCGGCCCCGGTGACGAGAGTCAGGCCCTCGGGCAGCGCGGCGATCGCCTCCGCGTGGCCGCGGGTGCTGTCGTGGTCGGTGAGCGCGACGACGTCCAGTCCGGCGGCAGCGGCGCCCAGCACCAGCTCGGCGGGGGTGTCCGTACCGTCGGAGGCGGTGGAGTGGGTGTGCAGATCGACGCGCACGACACTGACTCCAAGCGGTGACGGGACAAAAGGGGACGCTCAAGGATAACGGGCGTTTCGGCTCGCTCGTCACACCCCAAGCGCGCATACACCCCCTACACGCGCGTAAGGAGGTCAGCCTTGGAACCGCCGACGCCCCGGCCGCCCCGGGTCACGGCTCCAGCAGGCGCGGCGACAGCGCACCGCACGGCAGCAGGTCCACCTCGGCCCCGGCGTCACGCAGATCCGTCAGCACCAGTTCGTCGTACAACAGCATCCCCGTCTGCTCCGGCCAGACGACCGCCCAGAGCCACAGGCCGCGCGCCTCGCCCGCGAAGACCGCACGGTCGTCGGGGGTGCCCGCGAGGTGCCACAGCGGGGTGGGACGACCGGCGGCCAGCACCTTCACCTGGGGCGGTTTCTCGACGTCGAGGTACTGGCCGGGATCCGGGCCGTCGACGCCCGCGTACCACGCACCGAGGCCGACCCCCAGCTCCTCGGCGACGAGGATCAGCTCTCCCACACCACCCAGTGGACCCGGCCCGGAACACGCCACGGCCGTGGCACGACCTCCGCTGCGGTCGTCACCCGCGCACCCCACGCCGGTGAAGAGCCAGCCGACCGGCAGTGGCCACGGCATCCAGACCGGCACCTTGGCGCGGTGCACCACAACGCCGAGGGCCTCGACACTGGGCGGGATCACAGGCTGCAGCGGGTGCACGGTCCCGTGCACATCACACTGCCAGGAGTCGGCAAAGAGTCCGGGAGCCCTGACCCGGCCACCGCACTTCGGGCAACTGGGTTCGCCCCTCATAGGGCCCCACGGTCCTCCCCGTCCGGCGCCGCGTCAAGGACGATCACCCGTCCGACGCATACCCCCCCCCACGGCCCCTCTCGGCGGGAAAGTTAGGTGCATGTTGCATCAATTAGACCCTCTAACTTAATGTGTGTATATACCAACCATCTCGTCGAGAAGTGCGAGGACACCCATGACAAGCACTACAGGGGGAGCCGCCACAGGCACAGCGGCCGAGACAGACCCCACGGACCCGTTCGACAAGGGAGCCGCCGGCCTCCTGCGCCAGCCGAAGGCCGTCTGGGCGACCGCGGGAGCGTCCGTCGTCGCCTTCATGGGCATCGGGCTCGTCGACCCGATCCTTCCCTCCATCGCCAGGGGCCTGAACGCCACACCGAGCCAGGTCTCCCTGCTCTTCACCTCGTACTTCCTGATCACGGCCATCGCGATGCTGATCACCGGCTTCGTCTCCAGCCGTATCGGCGGCCGCAAGACACTGCTGCTCGGCCTCGCGTTCGTCGTGGTCTTCGCCGCCCTCGCGGGCACCTCGAACTCGGTCGGTCAGCTCGTCGGCTTCCGGGCCGGCTGGGGGCTTGGCAACGCGCTGTTCGTGTCGACGGCCCTCGCCGTCATCGTCGGTGCGGCGGCCGGAGGCAGCGCCGCCGCGATCCTGCTGTACGAGTCGGCGCTCGGCCTCGGCATGGCATGCGGTCCGCTGCTGGGCGCGCTGCTCGGCGACGCCAGCTGGCGCTACCCGTTCTTCGGCACCGCGTTCCTGATGGCGATCGGCTTCCTGTGCATCACGGCGTTCCTGAAGGAGCAGCCCAGGCCCGCGCGCAGGACGTCACTGCTGGACCCGCTCAAGGCGCTCGGCCACGGCGGACTGGCCTCCGCGGCGGCCTCCGCGTTCTTCTACAACTACACGTTCTTCACCGTGCTGGCCTTCACCCCGTTCGTGCTGAACATGACCCCGTACAAGTCGGGCGCCGTGTTCTTCGCCTGGGGTGTCCTGCTCGCCGTCTTCTCCGTGCTCGTGGCACCGCGCATGCAGGAGCGGTTCGGCTCGCTGAAGGTGCTGGGTGGCTCGCTGGTGCTGCTGGCGGCCGACGTCCTCGTGCTCGGCTACGGCGACCACACCACCGCCATCGTCTGCACGGTCCTGTCCGGCGCCTTCATCGGCGTGAACAACACCGTGTACACCGAGTTGGCGCTGGGGGTCTCGGACGCGCCGCGCCCGGTGGCGAGCGCGGGCTACAACTTCGTGCGCTGGTTTGCCGCTGCGGCGGCGCCCTACCTCGCGCCGAAGATCGAGGAGTGGAGCGACATCCACATCCCGTTCGTGGTCGCGGCGCTCACGGCGCTGGCCGGCGCGGCCGTGATCGCCGTACGGCGCAAGGCGCTGACCGCGGAGGCGGAGGGGCTGGAGACGCGGCACGCCGCGGAAGACAGCGCCTCGACCCTTGCCGGCTGATACCTCGCGACACGGTTTGTGAGATGGGTCACTCCAGCGGGACGGACGTGCGGGACGGATCCCGTAGGTCCGTCCCAGTCGTCAGCCAGCGCTCCTGGAGAGCCTGCGCACCGTGTACCCGCTTCCAGGCGGCCTCGTTCGGGGTCATGGGGAGCAACGGCAGGAACCGCACGGGGTCGAGGGGCCCGTCGAGCTCGAGGTCCTCGACCAGGCCGCCCGGCTCGGCGACCAGAACCGAGGTGAAGGGTGCACCGGGCCACAGCGGGCCGCCGACGTCGAGCGAGGCGCCAGGGGCCACGACCACACCTTCGACCTGCGGAGACGCGGCGAGCACGGCGAGCGGCCGGAGCACCTTGTCGGTATCGGCCAGGCCGCCGCGGACGGAGAGGATCAGCTCGGCGCGCGGACCCTTGAGCGGGTCGGCGAGCATCGCCGCGGGGTCCGTCATCGGCTGGGCGGACATGCCGAGCGTGGCGTAACGGACGACATCCCCCTCCTGGAAGCGGAGCACCTCGATGCGGTCAGTGCCCAGGAAGGTGACCGCGGCACGCGCGTCCGGCTCACCCAGTGCGGTACGCAGACGGGCCTCGACCAGAGGAAGAACATCAGCCATGCGGTGAGCATAGAACTCGTCAGTACCAGGCAAAGCCGCGCCTTGACACTTCAGTCGGCTGATACTCTTGCCCGGTCGTTCGGGGCAGCACGCAGAAGCGTCGCGATCAAGTCCCGACGCCGATGAGACTCCCCACAGGGGACCGGCCGGAGGAGGTGGGGCTGCCATGGGTCGAAGTCGACCGTGCAGTACCACCCGCTCTTCCTGCCGCTGACGTAGCTGCTCTGGCTCTAGCTGGCTGCCACCTCTCGCATGCGCACCACCACGGAAGAGCGTTTCGTTCCGTTCTGCCTGATCTGACTCAGTAGCGAAACCCGCCACCGCGACGGTGCGGTGCTCCCCGCTTTGTGGACGTGCCAAACATCCGTCTTCAGGACGTCCTCATTCCGGGCAGTTCCAACCGTCCTCGGCGCCTCTCGCTGCTCGTTGCGAAGGAGCCCGCCATGTCGATGATTCGTGACCTGCGCGCCGCCGTGGTCCGCCCGTCCCGTCCCGTGCCGCGCAAGGACAACAACAACACGTACGACACCACGCGCAGCCCCGCGACGCCGTCCGCCGTCGTCGACTGCGCCGTCTACCGCAACGGCGTCCGCGTGGAGACGCCCGAGCCGCTGTCGCCGCACGAGGCGATGCGACAGGTGCGGCGCGACGGGGACTTCGTGTGGATCGGCCTGCACGAGCCGACCGAGGCCGAATTCGCCGGGATCGCGAGTGAGTTCGGACTGCATCCGTTGGCGGTCGAGGACGCGGTGCAGGCGCACCAGCGTCCGAAGCTGGAGCGGTACGACGACTCCCTCTTCACCGTCTTCAAGACCATCCACTACATCGACCACGCCGAGCTGACCGCCAACAGCGAACTCGTCGAGACCGGTGAGGTCATGTGCTTCACCGGGCGGAACTTCTTCATCACCGTCCGGCACGGCGGCCAGGGCTCACTGCGCGCGCTGCGGCACCGGTTGCAGGACGACCCGGAGCTGCTGGCCAAGGGCCCGTCGGCCGTGCTGCACGCGATCGCCGACCACGTCGTGGACGGGTACATCGCGGTGGCGGACGCGGTGCAGGACGACATCGACGAAGTGGAGACGGAGGTGTTCTCCCCGGGCCGGAAGGGGACGCCCCGGGGCACGGACGCCGGTCGTATCTACCAACTCAAGCGTGAGGTACTGGAGTTCAAGCGGGCGGTGGCGCCTCTGCTGCGCCCGATGCAGCTGCTGAGCGAGCGGCCGATGCGGCTGATCGACCCGGACATCCAGAAGTACTTCCGCGATGTCGCCGACCACGTCGCCCGGGTGCACGAGCAGGTGGTCGGCTTCGACGAACTGCTGAACTCGATCCTCCAGGCCAACCTCGCGCAGGCGTCCGTCGCACAGAACGAGGACATGCGCAAGATCACGGCGTGGGCGGCGATCATCGCCGTGCCGACCATGGTGTGCGGGGTGTACGGCATGAACTTCGACTTCATGCCGGAAACACACTGGAAGTTCGGTTACCCGCTGGTCCTGGGCATCACGGTCGTCATCTGTCTGGGCATCCACCGCACGCTGAAGCGGAACGGCTGGCTGTGAGGTACCGGCGCCTGCCCGGCAACCAGTGCCTGGCGGGCAACTAGGCTGGGCGCATGACAAGCGAGCTGCTCGACCGGGCCCTCGTCGAGGAGGCCACGAAGAAGTCCGGGCTCATCTGGGTCCGGGGCGCGGCGTCGGCCTCCGGTACGGACGGCCGGGGCGCGCCCGCTCATGCACTGTGGCACGTGTGGCACGAGGGTGCGGCGTGCGTGGTGGGCGACGGCCCTGGCGAGCAGCCGCTGCCGGGCCTGGTCGACGGCGGAGAGGCGGACGTCACGGTCCGCAGCAAGGACAAGGGTGGACGGATCGTCACCTGGCCCGCGAAGGTGGTGGAGCTGACGCCGGGGTCGCCCGAATGGGAGGACGCGGTCGCCGAGCTGAAGGGCAAGCGGTTGAACGCCACCGACAGCGAGGAGATGCCCCAGCGGTGGCGGCGGGAGTGCCGGGTACTGCGCCTGGAGCCGCGGGGCACGACGATGCCGCTGCCGTCCGACTCCCAGGCCGCCGCCCCGGTCCCGACCCCGGCCACCACCCGCCGCCCGATCCCGGCGGCACTGCCACGCCTGCTGCGACGCAAGCGGTAGCCGTCCGGCGGGGGCGTGGCCGCCCCCGACGAGTTTCAGGACGTCGGCAGTTGCTTGCCGTAGTCCACCGTCTCGTTCTTCGGCGGCTCCTGAAGCGTGAAGTCCTTGCCCCAGTCCGACATACGGAGAGTCCCGGCGCCGCCGGCCCGAACCAGGCGCAGTGGATAGGGCGCACCCTCCAGAGAGACGTCCAGCGTGCCGCCCGAGCCCTGGTCACCCGTGATGCGGATCGTACGGACGCCCTTCTGCTCGTGCCGGCCGTCCGTCGACAGCGTGCCGTGCAGTGTGAGCAGCCCGTCCAGCAGTACGTCCTTGTCGGTGAAGCCGCTGAAGCGCTTGTAGGCCGGATCTCCCGCCGGAACCCTCACGTACTTCCCGTCGAGCTTGCTCGCCGCTGCCGCCGAGCCCCCGCCGTCCTCATGGTTCCAGTACGCCGCGTCGGCCTTCAGGAAGAGGTGCTCGCCCACACGCAGCAGCCGGAACGTCCCGCTCTTCGAGGTGACCGACCCGGTGCCCCCGTCGTCCTTGAGCCGCATGTCGAGCGTGTACGTCCCACCGTTGCCGACCACGGTCCCCGACAGCCGTACCGCCGACACCGACTTGGCCGCCGCACGGGTCCGGCTCTGGATCTTGTCGGCCGACAGCTTCCCCACCCCGTTCGTCCCGGCGTCGGGGTCCTCGCTGCTGCATCCCGTCAGGCCCGTCCCCGTCACGACCAGCGCACACAGCGCGCTCACCAGCGCGGCCCGGCGGGTACGGCCCTGGGAAATCACAGTCACAGGTGGGGCTGCCTCTCATACGGGTGTCGTCGGCGTACGGCAGCGTACCGGTGCGCGCCAGGCCTTCCGGAGCCAGTCCGTCCGCACCGCTCGCCAGGGCGTCCCGCACTGGGACGGGCTAGCCTGAAGCCCATCCGAGCGGACAAAACGGCAGGAACAGGAGGCGCGGGAATGGCGGCAGGCGCCCCTCGCATCTTCGTCTCGCACCTGTCCGGCGTCGCCGTCTTCGACCCCGCCGGTGACCAGGTCGGTCGCGTGCGCGACCTGGTCGTCATGCTGCGCGTCGGGCGGCGCCCCCCACGGCTGCTCGGACTGGTCGTCGAACTGACCACCCGCCGCCGCGTCTTCCTGCCGATGACCCGGGTGACCGGCATCGAGTCCGGCCAGGTCATCACCACCGGCGTGCTGAACGTCCGCCGCTTCGAACAGCGGCCCACCGAGCGGCTGGTGTTCGGGGATCTGCTCGACCGGCGCGTCAGGCTCGTCGAGGGCGGCGAGGAGGTCACCGTCCTCGACCTCTCCGTGCAGCAGCTGCCGGCCCGCCGGGACTGGGAGATGGACCGGGTCTTCGTACGCAGAGGGAAGGGCGGAACGTTCCGGCGCAGCAAGGGCGAGACAATGCTGGTCGAGTGGTCGGCCGTCAGCGGGTTCTCCCTGGAGGAGCACGGACAGGGCGCCGAGAGCCTGCTCGCCACCTTCGAACAGCTCCGGCCTGCCGACCTCGCCAACGTCCTGCACCATCTCTCCGCCAAGCGCCGCTCCGAGGTCGCCGCCGCGCTCGACGACGACCGGCTCGCCGACGTCCTCGAAGAACTCCCGGAGGACGACCAGATCGAGATCCTCGGCAAGCTCCAGGAAGAGCGCGCCGCGGACGTCCTGGAGGCGATGGACCCGGACGACGCCGCCGACCTGCTCGCCGAACTGCCGGAGGAGGAGAAGGAGCGGCTGCTGAGCCTGATGCAGCCCGCCGACGCGGCCGACATGCGCCGACTGATGGCGTACGAGGAGAAGACCGCGGGCGGTCTGATGACCACCGAGCCGATCGTGCTACGGCCCGACGCGACCGTCGCCGACGCGCTCGCCCAGGTCCGCAACCCCGACCTGTCCCCCGCGCTCGCCGCCCAGGTGTACGTCTGCCGTCCGCCGGACGAGACACCGACCGGCAAGTACCTGGGAACCGTGCACTTCCAGCGGCTGCTGCGCGACCCGCCGTACACGCTCGTCAGTTCGCTCCTCGACGACGACCTGCAAACCCTGGCCCCGGACGCGGCGCTGCCCGTGGTGGCCGGGTTCTTCGCGACGTACGACATGGTCGCGGCGCCCGTCGTCGACGAGTCCGGCTCTCTCCTCGGCGCGGTGACCGTGGACGACGTACTGGACCACATGCTCCCCGACGACTGGCGCGAGACGGAGTTCCACCTGGACGACGAGGGGGACGCCCATGGCTCCTGAGCGCGACAGGTCCCCTTCAGGCGCGACCGCCGCCACCCGCGCCCGCCCCCGGCTCGACCAGCCGCAGCCGCGCCGCACCCGGCTGCTGCCCGAGTGGGACCCGGAGGCCTTCGGGCGCATGTCGGAGGAGATCGCGCGCTTCCTGGGGACCGGGCGGTTCATCGTCTGGATGACGGTGGTCATCACCATGTGGCTGGCGTGGAACGTCGCCGCCCCGCGCTACCTGCGCTTCGACCCGTACCCGTTCATCTTCCTGACGCTGGTGCTGTCCCTGCAGGCTTCCTACGCGGCCCCGCTGATCCTCCTCGCGCAGAACCGCCAGGCCGACCGCGACCGGGTCAACCTCGAACAGGACCGCCGCCAGAACGAGCGGTCGATCGCGGACACCGAGTACCTGACCCGGGAGATCGCCGCGCTGCGCGCCGGCCTCGGCGAGGTCGCCACCCGGGACTGGATCCGATCCGAACTCCATGACGTCGTGAAGGACCTGGAAGGGCGGCGACGCTCCGAGGAACCTGCCGTATTCCCGGCGGAACGGCCACGCGGACGTGACGTAGACGACCGCTGACGGGCTTTCCGAGGTGACCACCGGGCGCCGTACCATCTCCCTATGGCTACGGAAGACGCGGTGCGCGAAGCGCTGTCGACGGTGAACGACCCCGAGATCCAGCGACCCATCACCGAACTGGGGATGGTCAAATCGGTGGAGATCGGTGCGGACGGAGCGGTCGCGGTCACCGTGTACCTGACGGTCTCCGGCTGCCCCATGCGCGACACGATCACACAGCGCGTCACGGAGGCGGTCTCCCGCGTCGAGGGCGTCACCCGGGTCGACGTCACGCTCGACGTGATGAGCGACGAGCAGCGTCGCGAGCTCGCGACCGCACTGCGCGGCGGCCAGGCCGAGCGTGAAGTCCCGTTCGCCAAGCCGGGCTCGCTCACCCGTGTGTACGCGGTGGCCTCCGGCAAGGGCGGTGTCGGCAAGTCCTCGGTGACGGTGAACCTGGCAGCGGCGCTGGCGGCCGACGGGCTGAAGGTCGGTGTGGTGGACGCCGACATCTACGGCCACAGCGTGCCGCGCATGCTGGGCGCCGACGGCCGCCCGACCCAGGTCGAGAACATGATCATGCCGCCGCAGGCGAACGGCGTGAAGGTGATCTCGATCGGCATGTTCACCCCGGGCAACGCGCCGGTCGTCTGGCGCGGCCCGATGCTGCACCGCGCGCTCCAGCAGTTCCTGGCGGACGTGTTCTGGGGCGACCTGGACGTGCTGCTGCTCGACCTGCCGCCGGGCACGGGCGACATCGCGATCTCGGTGGCCCAGCTGGTCCCGAACGCTGAGATCCTGGTGGTGACCACCCCGCAGCAGGCGGCCGCGGAGGTGGCGGAGCGGGCGGGCTCCATCGCCGTCCAGACCCACCAGAAGATCGTGGGCGTGGTCGAGAACATGTCCGGCCTGCCCTGTCCGCACTGCGGCGAGATGGTTGACGTCTTCGGCACGGGCGGCGGCCAGGCGGTGGCGGACGGTCTGACGCGTACGACGGGTACGACGGTCCCGGTCCTCGGCTCCATCCCGATCGACGTCCGCCTGCGCGAGGGCGGCGACGAGGGCAAGCCGGTGGTCCTGACGGACCCGGACTCCCCGGCGGGCTCGGCCCTGCGCTCGATCGCCGGCAAGCTGGGCGGGCGCCAGCGGGGCCTGGCGGGCATGTCGCTGGGAATCACACCGAGGAACAAGTTCTAGGGCGGCAGGGGCGTCGGGTAGGCGCACCAGCCACGTACAACCGGCGGCCCGCCGACGGCCGCCGTCTTGATGTCCGACGCCGAGAGGGGCACCGTCACCGACGGTGCCCCTCTCGGCGCGAGCATCGCGGGCCTACGCGGTGTAGGTGCCGATGTCCTTGATCGCGGCGAAGGCCAGCCCGTACGCGCTCATCCCCCTGCCGTACGCACCCAAGTGCACTCCCGCCTGGGTGGACCCGGCGAGCACCCAGCCGAACTCGGACTCGCGGTAGTGGAAGGGCGTCGGGACGCCGTCCACGGGCAGGGACAGGGTGGACCAGTCGGGACCGGTGAGATCGTCGGCGAGGGCCCAGGCCGTCTCGGTCTGCTGGTCCACCCAGTCGTCCCGCAGGGTGTGGTCCATCTGGCCCGGCCAGGTGAACGACAGCAGACCCACGCCCGCGAGCCAGGCCGCGGAGGAGACCGAGGTGGCCTCCAGCAGTCCCGTACCGTCGGGGCTGCGCCGTACGGGGTTGGCGGCGACCGTGACCACGACCGCGAACCGCTCCTTGTCCTCGGTGGCCTCGTTGCGCACCGAGGGTTCGTCGCCGTGCCCGGTCGAACCGTGCTCCACGGCCCCGTCGGCCGCGGTACCCACCTGCATCAGCCAGCGCGGCCCCGTGAACGCCTCGTCGAGGCCGTACCACGGGAAGGACGCCTGGAGATAGCCTTCGACCCTGCGCCGGGCGAAGGGGGACGGTTGTCCGCCCTCCGCGGCCGGCGTCTGTGCGCCCACCCGACTCGTCGTCTCCATCTGCCCGGACGCCTCCTCGCTCTCGTTGGACCGAAGCGGCCCGCCCCCCACGGGCGTCCTCGCTCCCAATCGGTCCGCGCAACAACTGGGCAGCATAGCCACAGCGCTTCGAACGGCAGGAAAAAACCCGGCGCGTACAGCCTTCTGGGCCTCGCGACATGGCCGCGGGCACACCGGTTGGCGTAGGGCCCGCGTCATGTGGCAGCGCACTGTCGTACCGTGCGGACGCCTCCGGGGACGACTCAGGTGGCGTCCATGTCGAAGGGCGGGCGCTCGTCGGGGTCAGGCTTCGCGGGCTTCTTCGTCATGTCGACGGTGCCGCCGGTGGAACCGGACGAGGAGGGGGACGGGGCCGAGGGTTCGGACTCGCGGCCCTGGACCGCGTCCGTGATCTCGGCCATCTCCTTCTTCAGGTCGAAGCCGTTGCGGATCTCCTGGAGCCCCAGCTCGTCGCTGCCGAGCTGTTTGCGGATGAACGTCTTGGGGTTGAGGTCCTCGAACTCGAAGTCCTTGAACTCCGGGCCCAGTTCGCTACGGATGTCCTGCTTGGCGCTCTCCGAGAACTCCCGGATCTTGCGGATGGTGCGGGTGACGTCCTGGATCACCTTCGGGAGCTTGTCCGGGCCGAAGACGAGCACGGCGATAACAGCGATCGTGGCCAGCTCGAGCGGTCCTATGTCATTGAACACCTGAAGCTCCTTGCGATGTCCTCGGTCCTCGGCCCTCGGTGGTCGGTGCGGCTCTTCCGTGGTCCGGGCCGCATCCACGGTACCCGGCGTTACCACCGGACCGGTACCGTCCCAGCACTCTCGGCCGCGTGTACACGACCGGTTTTCCGGGTTGTTTGCCTTGGGGGACGGGTTGCGGGCCCTTCCCCGGGCGATGCTCCTGTCAGTTCCCGTCGGCGGAGCCGAGGACGAGCGTGATCTTCCTCTGCCCGCCGGCGTGGACGACGGTCAGCGCCAGGTGGTCGCCGGGACGGTGGGCGCGGGTCTTGACGATGAGTTCCTGGCCGGAGTGGACGCGCACGCCGTCGACCTCGGTGATGACGTCGCCCGGCTTGATACCGGCCTTGTCGCCGGGACCGCCGCGGTTGACCGCCGGGCCCCCGCCCGCGCCCTGGGCGCCGACGCGGGCGCCGTCCCCGGTGTAACTCATGTCGAGCGTGACGCCGATCACGGGGTGGGTGGCTTTACCGGTGTTGATCAGCTCCTCGGCTACGCGCCTGGCCTGGTTGACGGGGATGGCGAAACCGAGCCCTATGGAACCGGCCTGCCCGGTCTGCCCGGAGCTGTTGTCGGCCGACCGGATCGCGGAGTTGATACCGACGACTCGACCCTTGGCGTCGAGGAGGGGACCGCCGGAGTTGCCCGGGTTGATCGGGGCATCGGTCTGCAGGGCGTCGACGTAGGACACATCGCCGCCGTCACCCTTCTTGCCCCCGGCCGTGATGGGCCGCTCCTTCGCGCTGATGATCCCGGTGGTGACGGTGCCGGCCAGGTCGAAGGGCGCTCCGATGGCGACAACGGGGTCACCGACCTGGACGTTGTCGGAGTTACCGAGGGGCATGGGCTTGAGGCCGCGGACGCCGCTGACCTTGACGACGGCGAGGTCGTAGCCGGTGTCCCGGCCGACGACGGTGGCCTTGGCGGTCTCGCCGCCGTTGAACGTCACGGAGATCTCCCCTCCGGACGCGGAGGGTTCGACGACGTGGTTGTTGGTGAGGATGTGACCGCGCTGGTCAAGGATGAACCCGGTGCCGGTGCCCGCGGCGCCGGTGCCCTTGACATGCAGGGTCACGACGCCGGGCAGCGCACGTGCGGCGATCCCGGCGACGCTGTCCGGGGCACGCTCCTCGGACTCCTGCCCTGCCTGCGACAGGTGGACGTCTCCACCCCCGCCGTTGCGCTCCAGCACGGCACCGACGACACCGCCGATCCCGCCGATGACCAGCGCGATCAGCGCGGCCCCCAGTACCAGTGCCCGCTTGGCCCGCTTGCGGCGCTGCTCCTGGGTGGCGATGGGGGCGCCGCTCTGCTGGAAGGGGGCTTGGGGTGCCCAGGGGTCGTAGTTCTGCCAGGGGGAGGCGGGAGCGGCGGCAGAAGACACGTCCGGGGCAGGAGGTACGGAGCCGTCGGGCATCACACCGGGGGCAGGGTGGGCCCCATGGCCCATCGCGCCGGGCGCGGGCAAGCCCGGCACGGGTGCCGGCGGGGTCGGCGCGCTCTGGGCCGCAAGCGGCTGGACAGCCGTACCGTGCGCGGGCGTCGCCGCCGGGTGCTGGACCGGCGGCGCGGGAGCCCAGGGACCCGGTTCGCCGTAGGGCGGGGTGTCGTAGGGGTCCGGATCGTGGAGGGGCTTGGGGCGGTCGGTGGGGGCTGTCTGTACGTCCCCGTCCGGCCGAGGGGGCACCTCCCCGGCGGAACGCTCCTGCGTGGCACCGGCAGGCCCCGCGTCCGACGGCTCGGGCACGGTGTCGACCACGGACTCGCTTCCGCGCCTCGTCGGTGCCGGTCGCTCCAGCTCGAAGTCTCCGTCTGCGTTGGCCTCGGCGCGAGGACGCGCTCCGACCGGCCGGCTCAGCTCGTCATCGCCGCCCGGACGGTCACTCGAATCCTCGCCGACCACGGAACCTTCCGCCCCGCTCGGCGCCTCAGCCAGCACCGGAGCGATCGGCTCACTCCCGGGCACTCCCAGGACCGCCCCGGCTCCGGAACCGTCGTGTGCCTCGGGTCCCCCTGCCTCGGCCTGTCCCGGAGGGATCGACTTCCCCTCGTTCATGCTCTCCCCACACCCGGTCCGCGGCATGACGGCGCCGGTGGTCGCCGCTGAATTGCTGATTCCGCGCCCGGATCGCTCGCGCGAGCGCGGTTCACCATGGATTCAACCAGGTTCCGGGGCTGCCGCGCAGACGCCGGGTTCAGTGGGCGGTGCGGGCGGAGGGTGTGGGGGACGGAGCAGCGGACGAGAGCGGGAGCGGCACGGTCGGCAGGCCTGGAGCGGGAGCCGTGATCTCCGGAACGGCCGACCAGGAAGTCAGCATGACCGGTGGTGTCTCGGTGAGCGGACGTATGAGCGGGGACATCGCGGCGGCTCCCGCCACCAAGGGAGTGGTCAGGGCACGGGTCTGCGAGACGTCCTCGATGCCCGGAGCAGGCGCTGCGGGCAGCAGCGGGGCCGACGTCTCGGTCGACGCCATGGGCGCCTCCCCGGACGTGCTCTGCCCGAGCAGCGGTTCGGCCGAACGCCGACGCTGGGTCTCTGACGCCGTGGCGCCGCCTGTGGCCGGTGAACGCGTCGGAATCACATTGCTTCCGGAGCCCGAACCGCCGCGCGCCTCCACGCCCGTCCCGGCCGTGACACCCGTCGACATCCCGCCGAGCGCGATCGCGGCCAACGACACCGCGCCCGCGGCGGCGAAGGCGAAGCGCAGCCCGCGTGAGGCGGACCGCTCGGTCTCCTGACGGCCGACGTGATGGATGCGGAAGCCACGGTCACCCGGCAGGGACCGGTTGTCGGAGGGAGCCAGGGCCGCGGCGTGCGGTCCCGAGGGGACGTATCCGAAGGGCTCGCCCCTCACTCCGAAGACACCGGAGCCCGCGGGCAGCCCGGCGGATTCCCGGGGTCTGGACCCGAAGCCTCCCCCGCCGAACGGCGTGCCATCGCCGTCGACGTCACCTCCCGAGGGCAGGCCCTGAAGGCGGGCCAGGAAACTCTCGGAGGGCGACGGGGGGGCGGCCTCCGCGAAGACGTTCTTCAGTCGGCGCTGTGCGTCGGCTTCCGCCTTGCACTTCGCGCAGGTGGCCAGGTGGGCCAGCACGCGCTCGCGCGTCTCATGACCGAGTTCTCCGTCCACCAGGGCGGAAAGCCGGTCTCCCAGGTGCTGCTCTGCCGGTGTGGGGCGACGGGATCCACTCACGCGGTCGCGCCTCCTCCCCCCAGCGCGGGCACACGGGCCATGAAGGAACGGCGCTCGGCGGCCCGGGCCTCCGGCGAACGGTGCGCCAGGGCCTTGCGGAGCTGCGAGCGGCCACGGTGGATACGGGAGCGCACCGTGCCGAGCTTGACCCCAAGAGTCGCGGCGATCTCCTCGTACGACAGCCCTTCGATGTCGCAGAGGACGACGGCCGCGCGGAACTCGGGCGCGAGCGTGTCGAGAGCCTGCTGGACGTCCGCGTCGAAGTGCGCGTCGTGGAGGATCTGCTGCGGGGACGGCTCGCGGCTGGCCAGCCGTTCGGCCGCGTCCTCGCCCAGCGCGTCGAAACGGATGCGCTGCTTGCGGCGGACCATGTCCAGGAAGAGGTTCGTGGTGATGCGGTGCAGCCAGCCCTCGAAGGTGCCGGGCGTGTAGGTCGACAGGGAGCGGAAAACGCGGACGAAGACCTCCTGGGTCAGGTCCTCCGCGTCGTGCTGGTTTCCGGTCAGGCGGTAGGCCAGCCGGTACACCCGGCCGCTGTGCATGCTGACGATCTCCTCCCATGTGGGCGGAGTCCACGCCTGCGAGTCCGCGTCGGTGGCGAAGGTCGCGGTCTGCGCGGTGTCGTTAGCGTGGTGCTGGTCAGCAATGTCGGTCACGGATTTCGGCTCACCCGATGACCTGAGAAGACGCCGTAGCACTCCTCTCCGATCCACGGGCGCAGCCGCACCTCCCCTGTCGGCTCTGGTGGTGTCCAGTGGAGCCCCTACCATAGCCACCTCGCCCGTTAGTTCCGGATAAGCGGTTTTACGAGAATTTGATGTGCGCTGGGGCGGCTGCGTCAGCACTTGCTCGGCGTCCACGTCCATCCTCGTCCCCCCGTCCTTCCCCCGCTGCTCTTCCCACCTCTCTAAACGCCCGGTCCCATCTGCGGGTTCCCGCCGTCAACGGATACAGTCACGCCCAGGCAATCGCGGGGACAGGAGAGGGTCATTACCGGCAACCGGCAGACGAGCTGGGCGTTCGCCGACGCCTATGTCGCCGAGGACGACGCGCTGCGCTGGGCCCGTGACCGGGCCTGTGAAGCAGGGCTGCGCTCGGTGTCGCCCGGCGCGGGCGCCGCGCTGCGGTTGCTCGCCGCCACCGTGGACGCCAAGGCGGTGGCGGAGATCGGGACCGGGTGCGGCGTCTCCGGGATCCACCTGCTGCACGGGATGCGGCCGGACGGCGTGCTGACCACGGTGGACCCTGAGCCGGAGCATCAGCAGTTCGCCCGCCAGGCCTTCCGCGCCTCCGGGTTCGCGAGCAACCGTGCCCGGTTCATCCCGGGCCGCGCTCTGGAGGTGCTGCCCCGGCTCGCCGACGCCGGCTACGACCTCGTCTTCTGCGACGGCGACCGGCTCGAGGTCCTGGACTACCTCGCCGAATCGTTGCGCCTGCTGCGCCCCGGGGGCCTCGTCGTCTTCGAGGGTGCCCTCGCGGGCGGCCGCACGGTCGACTCCGGACCGCAGCCCACCGAGGTCCTGCGGCTACGGGAACTGCTGCGCACCGTCCGCGAGAGCCCGGACCTGGTGCCCTCGCTTCTCCCGGTGGGCGACGGAATGTTGTGCGCGGTCAAGCGCTGACCGGAGGCGACTCCTCGACAGGCGAACACTTCCTGCCGGGGCACTGAAGAGGGCCCTCCCCCCCGGGAAAACAGCGACCCCGGCACCGCGTACGATGCCGGGGTCGCGGAAACCTGGGGCCGCTTTCGCGTCAGCCGACGACCTTCTTGAGGGCGTCGCCAAGCGCGTCGGCCTCGTCCGGGGTCAGCTCGACGACGAGCCGACCGCCGCCTTCGAGCGGAACGCGCATGACGATGCCCCGCCCCTCCTTGGTCACCTCGAGCGGGCCGTCACCCGTCCGCGGCTTCATGGCCGCCATGCTCGTTCCCCTTCCTGAAACCAGCTCATCGTCTGCCGACAGTCCCCCTGAAGGGCACGCGGTCGTCACAGGACACGCGACACCGGCATCGAACACATTGCTTCCAAGCCATTATCCCGCATCTCAGGACCCGATGACCAACATCAGTCGGCATCGCTTGAGCAACACGCGCGAGCAAAACCACTCAATTCGGCGACGGGGCTGTGATACTGCGCCCTCGCACGGACATCCGCCGACCGTCCGCGGACGGGAATTCTTTGACGCAGGTCACACGTCCGGTCCGTTCCACGGCCCGTGATCTCCGCCATGCTGTCCTTCGGACGCAGGGCGTACCGATCGGTACGCCGGAGCCGCGACACCGGAGGGGACCACCATGGCCGACACCGTGCTCTACGAGGTCAGCGACGGACTGGCGACGATCACGCTGAACCGCCCCGAGGCGATGAACGCGATGAACACCGAGGCCAAGGTCGCCTTGCGGGACGCGGCGCGGGAGGCGGCGGACGACGCCTCCGTACGGGCGATCCTGCTGACCGCCGCCGGGGACCGGGCATTCTGCGTGGGGCAGGACCTGAAGGAGCACATCGGGGTGCTCGAGGCCCACGAGTCGGGCTCGGAAGGCGGCGGGGTGATGAGCACCGTCCGGGAGCACTACAACCCCATCGTGCGGGCCCTGGCCGGGGCGGCCAAGCCGGTGGTCGCCGCGGTGAACGGGGTCGCGGCCGGGGCGGGCCTCGGCTTCGCGCTCGCCGCGGACTACCGGATCGTCGCGGACACCGCGGCGTTCAACACGTCGTTCGCCGGGGTGGCGCTCACCGCGGACTCGGGGGTCTCCTGGACGCTGCCGCGCGTCGTCGGACCGTCGCGCGCCGCGGACCTGCTGCTCTTCCCGCGGAGCTTTGGCGCGCAGCAGGCGTACGAGTGGGGGATCGCGAACCGGCTGGTCCCCTTGTCCGATCTGCGTGCCGAGGCGGAGAAGGCGGCCCGCTCGCTGGCCGAGGGGCCGACTCTGGCGTACGCCGCCCTGAAGGAGTCGCTGGCGTTCGGACTCTCCCACTCCCTGGACGAGGCGCTGGAGAAGGAGGACGAGTTGCAGACCCGTGCGGGCTCGTCCCAGGACCACATGATCGCGGTGCGGGCGTTCGTCGCCAAGGAGAAGCCGAAGTATCTGGGACGGTGACGCCGAGGCCGGCCGGGCGGGGAGCGTGGTCCGGGCCGGACGGGGGCTCGGCCCCGGTGGGCCCGGACTCCCGCCCCGGCCGGGCGGCCTCGGCCCAGGCCTCAGGCCGCCTGGGAGCCGCCCCTGGCCGCGCAGGCCTCCAAGTGGTCGTTCACCAGCCCGCATGCCTGCATCAGCGCATACGCCGTCGTCGGGCCGACGAAACGGATGCCGCGCTTCTTG
Source organism: Streptomyces sp. NPDC001020 (assembly GCF_053599115.1). Taxonomy (NCBI): domain Bacteria; kingdom Bacillati; phylum Actinomycetota; class Actinomycetes; order Kitasatosporales; family Streptomycetaceae; genus Streptomyces; species Streptomyces sp. NPDC001020. The sequence goes on from NZ_JBSFLQ010000041.1 coordinate 38,815, forward strand.
AGGGCCTTGGCCAGTGCCGTCGACTCGTCGGTGACCGCCGGGACGTCGCCCAAGGCCCTCGGGGCGGGGCGACGGGCCCTGTCAGGGGCGTACGACCAGATCAGCTCGTCCAGTTCGCCCGGGGCCCAGTCGGCCAGCACGCGCGCGTTGGCGAGCGTCGCCTCGATCTTGGCACGGTTGCGGATGATGCCGGAGTCCGCGAGCAGGCGCTGCTGGTCGCTGTCCGTGAAGGCGGCCACCTTGACGATCCGGAAGTCGGCGAAGGCGGCGCGGAAGCCCTCGCGGCGGCGCAGGATCGTGATCCACGACAGGCCTGACTGGAAGGCCTCCAAAGACAGCCGTTCGTACAGTGCGTCGTCGCCGTGGACCGGGCGGCCCCACTCCTCGTCGTGGTACGTCACGTAGTCCTCGGTGGACAGGGCCCAGGGGCAGCGCAGCACGCCGTCCGGTCCCGTCACGACTGTCCCGCTCACTGGTGGTCCTCCTCGGCCGGCTTGTCCGATGCGGTCCCTGCGGCACGAGCACCGACGAGCGCGGCCTCCAGGTCGGCGATGCGGGCGTCCCGCTCGGAGATCTCGGCGCCGAGACGGCCGAGCGCGTCGTCCACGTCCGCCATGCGGTAGCCACGGACGGCGAGCGGGAAACGCAGGGCCTCCACGTCCGCGCGACCGACCGGGCGATCCGGCGGCAGTGGGTCGTCGAGCCGCTCGGGCACCGCCTGAGGCAGGGGGGCGCTCTCGCCTCCGCCCACCACGGTCAGTGTGACCGCGGCGACCACGACAGCCAGCGCGACGACCAGGAACAAGAACATGAGCATCACTGAGGTCCCCACGCTTGGTGCCGGCGCGCTGTGCGTCGGCGCGGCAGTGCCGATGTCGAATGTGTCTGGGTCCGATCGTGCCATGCGACGCTGACGATTAGGGTCGCAGACGACCAAGGAACGGGACGTACTGGAAGAGGTCACAGGGGATGCTCAGGCTGGGCAGGCGGGAATTCGGCACGCATGAGCCGGTGGTCATGGCGATCGTGAACCGGACCCCGGACTCCTTCTACGACCAGGGGGCCACGTTCCGCGACGAACCCGCCCTCGCGCGCGTGGAGCAGGCGGTGGCGGAGGGTGCCGCGATCATCGACATCGGCGGGGTCAAGGCCGGGCCGGGGGAAGAGGTGACGGCCGAGGAGGAGGCGCGGCGCACGGTCGGTTTCGTCGCCGAGGTACGGCGCCGCTTCCCCGATGTGGTGATCAGCGTGGACACCTGGCGGCACGAGGTCGGCGAGGCGGTGTGCGAGGCGGGCGCGGATCTGCTCAACGACGCCTGGGGCGGGGTCGATCCGCGGCTCGCGGAGGTCGCGGCGCGCTACGAGGTGGGGCTGGTGTGCACGCACGCGGGGGGAGCCCTGCCTCGGACACGTCCGCACCGGGTGGGCTACGACGACGTCATGGCCGACATCCTGGACGTGACCCTGGGGCTGGCCGAACGGGCGGTGGCTCTGGGCGTGCCGCGCGAGTCGGTTCTGATCGACCCGGGCCACGACTTCGGGAAGAACACGCGGCACAGTCTGGAGGCGACGCGGCGGCTGGGCGAGATGGTCGCCACGGGCTGGCCGGTGCTGGTGTCGCTGTCCAACAAGGACTTCGTGGGCGAGACGCTGGACAAGCCGGTGAAGGAGCGGGTGGTCGGGACGCTGGCGACGACAGCGGTGTCGGCCTGGCTGGGGGCACAGGTGTACCGGGTGCACGAGGTGGCGGAGACACGACAGGTACTGGACATGGTGGCGTCGATCGCCGGCCACCGCCCGCCTGCGGTGGCACGCCGGGGGCTGGCCTAGGGGCCTGTTCTGAGTTGCCCGTCGTTCGCCCGGAGGGCGGGCGGCGCGGCGTCTGGTGCAGTGTCTCGCAAGGCGGAGGGTCGCCCGTACTGGGCGTACGCGGGCGATCCCGACAACGCGGCGAGGCACCGTGCCAGGCGTCGCGCCGCAGGCGGGCAACTCAGAACAGGCCCTGGGTTCCCGGCCGGCTCCCCCGCTCCAGAGCAGCCGGGGCTGGGGAGCCGCTCTCTCGGGGCACTAGCGTGCCGCCTCCTTCGACACCAGTGCCACCGCCTCCTCCACGTCGTCCGTCAGGTAGAACAGGAGCAGGTCCTTCTCCAGGGCCTTGCTCTGGGCCACCACGGTGTTCCTGAGCCAGTCCACCAGGCCGCCCCAGTACGACGTGCCGTAGAGGACGATCGGGAAGCGGGTCACCTTCTGGGTCTGGACCAGGGTCAGGGCCTCGAAGAGTTCGTCCAGGGTGCCCAGGCCGCCCGGCATGACCACGAAGCCCTGCGCGTACTTCACGAACATCATCTTGCGGACGAAGAAGTAGCGGAAGTTCAGTCCGATGTCGACGTACGGGTTCAGGCCCTGCTCGAAGGGCAGCTCGATGCCGAGCCCGACCGAGATCCCCTTCGCCTCGCACGCGCCCTTGTTGGCCGCCTCCATCACGCCCGGGCCACCACCTGTGATCACCGCCCAGCCCGCCCGTGCCAGGCCGCGCCCGAGCCGCACGCCCGCCTCGTACTCCGGTGAGTCCGGGGGCGTCCGCGATGAGCCGAACACGCTGATCGCCGGTGGGAGTTCGGCCAGCGTGCTGAAGCCCTCCATGAACTCCGACTGGATGCGGAGGACACGCCAGGGGTCCGTGTGGACCGAGTCCGAGGGGCCACCGGCGTCCAGTAGACGCTGGTCCGTGGTGCTCGTCGTCACCTGGTCCCGCCTGCGCAGCACGGGACCGAGCCGCTGCTCGTCCGGCGGCACCTTCTTGCCCTCGGGGTTGCCGGTAGGCATGTGCGCTCCCTCCGCGTCAGAGTCTTCCCAGCTCAGGGCCGCCCCCGCCGGAGCTGCGTCGGGAGTGGGGGCGAAGCCGAGAGCCTGAGGAAGGCCGTTCCACCCCAGCGTAGATGCGTGCGGGTTGCGTGCGGGGGACGTGCGCATGTCCGCCATGAACCGCCATGCCGATTTCCGGGCCGCAGGTCTCAGGACGTCAGCCAGGCCCTCAGGCGCTCCTCCCCGGCGAGGATCTTCGCCGTCTCCACGCGCTCGTCCCGCTTGTGCGCCAAGTGCGGGTTGCCCGGACCGTAGTTGACGGCGGGGATGCCCAGTGCGCTGAAGCGAGAGACGTCGGTCCAGCCGTACTTGGGCTGCGGGGTTCCGCCGACCGCCTCGAGGAAGGCCGCCGCGGCCGGGTGCGAGAGACCGGGCAGCGCTCCGCCGCTGTGGTCGGTCACCACGAACTCCTCGACCCCGCAATCCGCGAACACCTCACGGACGTGAGCGATCGCCTCCTCCTCGCTCCGGTCCGGCGCATAGCGGAAGTTGACCGTGACGACGCACTCGTCGGGAATCACGTTCCCGGCGACCCCGCCCGAGATACCGACCGCGTTCAAGCCCTCCCGGTACTCCAGGCCGTCGATGACCGGGTACCGGGGTTCGTAGGCGGCCAGGCGGGCCAGGATCGGGGCCGCCGCGTGGATCGCGTTCGCGCCCATCCAGCCGCGCGCCGAGTGGGCCCGCTCCCCGCTGGTCTTCAACTGCACCCGCAGCGTGCCCTGGCAGCCGCCCTCGACCTGGCCGTCGGAGGGCTCCAGCAGCACCGCGAAGTCACCCTCCAGCCAATCGGGATGGGCCTCGGCCACATGCCCCAGACCGTTCAGATGTGCGGCGACCTCTTCGTTGTCGTAGAAGACGAACGTGAGGTCGCGGTTGGGCTCAGGGACCGTCGCCGCGATGCGGAGCTGAACCGCGACGCCCGACTTCATGTCACAGGTGCCGCAGCCCCACAGAACACCGTCCTCGTCCAGCCGGGAGGGCACGTTGTCCGCGATCGGGACCGTGTCGATGTGGCCCGCCAGGATGACGCGCTCCGCCCGCCCGAGGTTCGTCCGGGCCACGACGTTGTTGCCGTACCGGTCGACCGTCAGGTGCGGCAGGGCACGCAGCGCGGTTTCGATCACGTCCGCGAGAGGCTTCTCCGCACCGCTCTCGGAGGGGAGATCGACGAGCTGCGCGGTGAGCCGCGCGGCGTCCAACGTGAGGTCAAGCGGGGTATCGGCCATGTCCTCGACCCTAACGCGCCGGAGCGCCCAGGGCTGCCCCAGGAGTTGTCCACAGCCCCGGAAGGCGCCCGTAGGCGCCTCCAGTACCTTGTACGGGTGCCAGAGCCGTCCCCCTCTCCCCGCCGACGTGGTCGCCTTCTCCGTTTTGGCGCGGCCGTCATGGTCCTGCTCGCTGTCGCGGGCTATCTCGCCGTCCAGTACCTCACCGGCTCGAGCACGCCGAGATGTACGGTCGTCTCGGGCAAGGGTGACGACGCGTCGTACGACTTCACGCCTGATCAGGCGGCCAACGCGGCGACGATCTCCGCGGTCGGCACCACCCGCGGCATGCCCGAGCGCGCGGTGACGATCGCGCTCGCGACCGCGCTCCAGGAGTCGGGCCTGCGCAACCTCGAGCACGGCGACCGGGACTCGCTCGGCCTGTTCCAGCAGCGCCCGTCGCAGGGTTGGGGCACCGAACGGCAGATCATGGACCCGACGTACGCGGCGGGGATGTTCTACGAGCATCTGGCCAAGGTGCCCGACTACACCCGGTTGCCGCTGACCGTCGCTGCCCAGCGCGTGCAGCGCAGCGGCTTTCCGGAGGCGTACGCGAAGCACGAGCCGGACGCCACGCTGCTCGCCGCCGCGCTCACCGGCCGGTCGGCGGCCACACTGACCTGCCAGGGGCGCCCGGCACCGAGCGGGACCAGCGGCCCGGACGCGGTGCGGGCCGCGCTCGTACGGGACTTCGGACGCGATGTACTGGCGACGGCCGGCGCTCAGGCGAGCACCAAGCGGCTCTCGCCGTCCCCCACGGCCACGGCAGGGCGGGCCACCGGCACGGTGACGGTTCCCGTGCCCCGGAGGACCACCGCCTCGGGCACCGCCGACGAACGGGGCTGGGAGCTGGCGCACTGGGCCGTGGCCAACTCGTCGACGCTGCACATCTCGCGGGTCTCCTTCGCGGGCCGCGAGTGGTCGCGCGGAGGGTATGCGAACAAGTGGCGTACCACCGGTGATTCGGATGCGAAGGCGTCGGCCACTCAGGTCCGTATCGTCACCGCGGAGTAGCTCGGTCAGCAGTACGGACCCTCACCCTTCGGGGTTGTGCACGGCGCGCTTCTGTGACGGGGTGCGCGGACTTTCGCGCCCCCGTTCCCGTATGCGTCGAATCCCTTGAGAACAAGGGGCGGTAGGGATCTCCGCGGGCCCTCCAGCGGATGCCGTTTGCCCGATTTCATCCCCACCCGATAATGCGACGCATTGCCAACTCTTTGCGCCGGGCCACCGCAACCTTCGCGGGCCTCGAGCGGTAGTCACTGCGTCCGAGCCCGGAACGGTCAGCAGCGGAACCGGTCGGCAGCCAGTCGGCCCACGAGCGGCCGGCCGTTCATGGAGCGGCCGAACTCCCGGGCCCGGTCGGACACTTCACCGTAATCTCCCGTCTAAGGAGCATCATGTCCCTCCCCCTGACCCGCCGGATCGCCCGTGCCGCGCTGCTGATCGCAGCGGGAGCGGCGCCCGTGGTCGGTGCGGCCGGCTCCGCCGGCGCGGCGACGCCCACTGCGCCGTCCGCCCCGAACCTCGGTGGGCTGACCACCCTGGACGGCGCACAGATCGGCAACGTCGACGGTGCCGCCCAGAAGGTCGCCGGGCTCGCGGGTGGCGTCGGCGGCACGGCGACCAAGAAGGCGGTACCGACCGCGAGCAGGGCCGCCGGTCGGCTCGTCGGGACGACGGCACCGATCGCGCAGAAGGCGGCCGGGAACGCCGCGGGTCAGGCCGGCGGGCTGCTCGGTGGCACCACGAGGACGGCGACGGGCGGCGGGCTGCCGACTCAGCAGTTGCCGACCCAGGGGCTGCCGCTGGGCGGCTGAGCCCGGTGGCGGAGGGGGCGGGGACGCTCCCCCGCCCGCTCCGCCGTACGCGTCACAGCCGCTGCACGGCCGCCGCGACGCGCTCGTCCGTCGCCGTCAGCGCCACGCGGACGAACCTCTCGCCCGCCGGACCGTAGAAGTCGCCCGGTGCGACCAGGATGCCCAGCTCGGCGAGGTGGGCCACGGTGTCCCAGCAGGACTCGTCGCGGGTCGCCCACAGGTACAGGCTCGCCTCACTGTGCTCGATCCGGAAGCCGTGCCCGAGGAGCGCGTCGCGCAGGGCCGTACGGCGGGCCGCGTAGCGGGCGCGCTGCTCGGCCACGTGCGTGTCGTCGCCGAGCGCGGCCACCACCGCCGCCTGCGTCGGCGCCGACGTCATCATGCCGCCGTGCTTGCGGATCTCCAGGAGCGGACCGAGGACGGCCGGATCGCCCGCGAGGAACGCCGCCCGGTAGCCGGCCAGGTTCGAGCGCTTGGACAGGGAGTGGACGGAGACGATGCCCTCGTACGACCCGCCGCACACGTCCGAGTGCAGGACCGAGACGGGCTCTGCCTCCCAGCCCAGTTCGATGTAGCACTCGTCGGAGAAGACCAGGACGCCGTGCTCGCGCGCCCAGGCCACGATCCGGGTCAGTTCGTCCTTGCTCAGCACCTTGCCCGTGGGGTTCGACGGAGTGTTGAGCCACAGGAGCTTCAGGTTCGTCGGGTCGAGGGCGGTCGGATCGTCGTAGACCTCGTACTCCGCGCGGGCGAGGCGGGCGCCGACCTCGTACGTCGGGTAGGCCAGCCGTGGGTACGCGACCCGGTCGCCGGGGCCGAGGCCCAGCTGGGTCGGGAGCCAGGCGACGAGTTCCTTGGAGCCGACGACCGGCAGGACGTGGTGGTGGGTGATGTCGCGGGCGCCCAGGCGGCGCTCCACCCAGCCCATGATCGCGTCCCGCAGCTCGGGTGTGCCCCAGACGGTCGGATAGCCCGGGGAGTCCGCCGCGGCGACGAGCGCCTTCTGGATCAGCCCGGGGACCGGGTCGACCGGGGTACCGACGGACAGGTCGACGATCCCGCCCGGGTGCGCGGCGGCCGTCTTCTTGTACGGCTCCAGCCTGTCCCAGGGAAAGGTCGGAAGGCGTTCTGAGACTGCGGACACGGGATCGCTCACTTTCTGCTGGTACGACTGGCGCCCCGGTACGAGCGCACGGGCGCCACAAACGCCTCGGTCCCGTGCGGCGCGGGCAGGCACCGTACGGGACCGAGGCGGCGCGGGTAGCCGCTTACGGCCTGGGGAGCAAGAGGGAGCGGCCCACTCCCTTTTGCTCCCCGGGCCGTTACTGGTTCATCGGGGGCAGCGCCGCGATGAAGGGGTGGTCGCGCTCGATCAGCCCCAGCTTGCTGGCGCCACCGGGCGAGCCGAGCTCGTCGAAGAACTCGACGTTCGCCTTGTAGTAGTCCTTCCACTCCTCGGGAGTGTCATCCTCGTAGAAGATGGCCTCGACCGGGCACACCGGCTCACAGGCCCCACAGTCGACGCATTCGTCCGGGTGGATGTACAAGGACCGCTGGCCCTCGTAGATGCAGTCGACCGGGCACTCCTCGATGCACGCCTTGTCCTTGACGTCGACACAAGGCTCTGCGATGACGTAGGTCACGCTGTCGTTCCTCCTCGGTAGGGCGCTGGCGAGGCCTCCTCAGGCTCCGCCGCCTGGCGCGCGGGAGCGCGGCGTCGTCGATGCCCGCCCCTAGTATCTCCGTTCTTGGGCATGATCCGAACAGGAGGGGTGAACTGACCTGTGGAAATCTCTGCGGGCGGACGGCTGGAGATCCGTATCACCGCTGCTGACGTGGGAAAACGCGTCTCCGTACGGCGGTGGAACGAACATGCCACCGAGGGTAAGAAGTTCACCGACACGGTCGGCGTGCTGACCTCCTGGACCGACGGTGTGCTGCTGATCACACAGCGGAGCGGCGAAAGTGTCCGGATTACGGAGTCCTCACTGGTCGCGGGCAAGGTGGTTCCGGCGGCTCCGGCCCGCCGCAGGGGTCCTTCGGCGTCGTACGAGGAGCTGGCACGGATCGCGGCCAGGGCCTGGCAGCCGGTGGAGCGGGAGCGGCTGGGCGCCTGGGAGTTGCGCGCCGCAGTCGAGAAGGTGCCGCGCGAAGCGCGTCCGCGAGGGGCGGCGGTCGGGCGACGGGAGGGCTTCACGCGCCGGGCCAACTCGGTGCTGCCGCTCGGCGATCCCGGGCGGCCGCTGGACGAGGCGCTGAAGGCCGTACAGCACTGGTACGCGGCCCGGGGTCTGCCCGCCTATGTGCAACTGGCGACCGGCGCCGAGGGCACGCAGGAACTGCTGTGCGCCGAGCTCGAGGCACGGGGCTGGACCCGGGAGGTGACCGCGGAGCTGTGGACCGGCGCGCTGGCCCCGGTGGCGGACCGGGAGGCGGCCGGGGTCCTGCTCACGCGCACGGTGGACGAGGCATGGCTCGCCCGCTACCAGCGCAAGGGGCTGAGCGAGGTGGCGCTGAGGGTGCTGACCGGCGGACCCTCGGTGTGGTTCGCGACGGTTCCGGGCGCGGAGGATGCTCCTCCGGCGGCGATCGGGCGGTGCGTGGTGGACGGGCGGTGGGCCGGTTTCGCGGCGGTCGAGGTCGATCCGGCGCAGCGCCGCAGGGGCCTGGCCATGGCCGTCATGGCGGCACTGGCCAGGCAGGCCCTCGACGAGGGCGCCTCGGCGGGCTGGCTCCAGGTCGAGACGGACAATGTGGCGGCGCGGGCCCTGTATGCGGAACTGGGTTTTCGGGCGCATCATGCGTATCACCACTACCGGGAGCCGGAGGGCTCCCGTGGTCCGCACGCGGAGGGCCGGGCGGTCGCCGGTCCCGGGCCGGTGGTGTGAGAGGTTTCGAGACATGCACGCCCTCTGTCCCCCGGACCCCGAGCGGGCCGCCGAGGTGCGGCGCCGGTTCGGCGATGAGGCTCGCTCCGCGCGGCCCGATCTCGCGACCCTGTGTCTGCTCATGGGCGCCGCGGCGGACAGCAGGCTGGACGATGCCGGGATGGACGCCGCGCAGATCGAGCTGGACCGGCTGGCCGGTCAGCTTCCGTACGCGCCGGGTGGGCCACGTTCCTGGGCCGTCGCGCTGGGCGACGTCCTCGGTGGGCGCTGCGGGTTCCACGGCTCGGCCGCGGACTACCGGCGTCTGGAGTCCTCACTGCTGCACGAGGTGCTGCGGCGGCGCCGCGGGCTGCCGATCCTGCTGTCGGTGGTGTGGATGGAGGTGGCGCGGCGGGCGGGTGGGCCGGTGTACGGGGTCGCCCTGCCCGGACACTTCGTCGTCGGGTTCGGGCCGCCGGACGACCAGGTGCTGGCCGATCCCTTCGACGGGGGCCGCATACTGACCGGAAGCGACGCCGAGCTGCTGGTCGTCGGGGCCACGGGCGCGCCGCTGGACCCTTCGATGCTCACGCCCGCCGATCCGTTCGAAGTCGTGGTGCGGATCCTCAACAACATCCGCGCCTGGGCTGCCGCCCGGCCCGAGCGGTCGGATGTCTCCCTGTGGGCGGTCGAGCTGTCATTGCTGCTGCCGTCGCATCCGGCGCGTCTGCGCTACGAGCGTGCTCAGCTTCTCGTACAGCGCGGCGATTTTCTGCAGGGGGCCGCGGAGCTCGACGCGTATGCCGAGGTGGTGTCCGCGGTGGACGTGCCGACGGCGGAGCGGGTGCGGAAGCAGGCGCAAGCGGCCCGGGCACGGCTCAACTGAGGTCTCGCCCAGGGAGTGGTGGTTACAACCAGCCCTTCTCCCGCGCCATCCGTACCGCCTCCGCCCTGTTGCGGACCGCCAGTTTCTGGATGGCTGTGGAGAGGTAGTTGCGGACCGTGCCCTGGGACAGGTGGAGAGCGGCGGCCAGTTCCGCGTTGGTCGAGCCGTCCGCCGCGGCGCGCAGGATCTCACGTTCACGCTCGGTCAGTGGGTTGGCGCCGTCGGCCAGGGCGGCCGCCGCCAGCGTGGGATCGATGACTCGCTCCCCGGCGAGCACCTTCCGTACCGCCTCGGCGAGTTGGGCCGCGGGCGCGTCCTTCACCAGGAACGCGTCGGCGCCCGCCTCCATGGCGGAGCGCAGATAGCCGGGGCGGCCGAACGTGGTGAGGATGACCACCTTGAGCGCCGGCAGCTCCCGGTGCAGTCGGGCCGCCACCTCGATGCCGGTGGCGCCCGGCATCTCGATGTCCAGCAGCGCCACGTCGATGTCATGGGAGCGGGCGGCCGCCACGACCTCGTCGCCGCGCGCCACCTGGGCGACGACCTCGATGTCGTCCTCCAGCCCGAGCAGGGCGGCCAGTGCCTCGCGGACCATCGACTGGTCCTCGGCGAGGAGAACCCTGATCGTGCTGCTCATGGCTGGGATCCTAGTGCCTCGGCAGGCAGCGTTCGCCCGTCAAGGAGCGGCGTTCGGTGCGTGCTCCGGGGGTCCCCCCGCCGCCGAGGCACTAGCTGCGCCGGAGGTGAACGGCACGCGTGCGACGAGCCGGAAGCCGTGCTTGGCCCGGCCCGCCTCCAGCATGCCTCCGGCCTTCTCGAGGCGTTCGGTCAGGCCGGTCAGGCCGTTGCCGGGACCCTTGCCGGAACCGCCCGCGCCGTTGTCCTCGACGGAGAGTTCGAGGAAGGCCCCGTCCAGGGTCTGGCGGCGGAACAGGTCCACCGTGCAGCGGGTGGCGCCGCTGTGCCGCACCACGTTGGTGACGGCCTCGCGCAGCGCCCAGGCGAGCGTGGACTCGCTCTCCTCGGGGACGTCGGTGAGGTCGGGTTCGGCGGGCAGTTCGGCGCTGACCCCGGCCGCGGTGAACGCGACCCGGGCTCCGGCCAGTTCGGTGGACAGGCGGGGGCGCCGGTAGCCGGTGACGGCCTCACGGACGTCGACGAGGGCCTGGCGGCTGACCTGTTCGATGTCGGCGACCTGCTGCGCCGCCTTGTCGGGGTGGTCGGGGAGCATCCGCCCGGCCAGCTCGCTCTTCAGGGTGATCAGGGAGAGCGAGTGGCCGAGGAGGTCGTGCAGGTCGCGGGCGAGGCGCAGGCGTTCCTCGTTGGCGGCGAGCTGGGCGACGGTGGCGCGGGCCTGGCGCAACTCGATCGTGGTGCGCACGAGTTGCCGTACGCCGGCCATCGCGAAGCCGATGAGCAGCACCAGCAGGGGCAGGACCCACACGCTGTCCATGCCGGTGTGCTCTCCGACGAACAACGTCACCACGGCGGTCAGCGGGATCGTCCAGTACGTGGTCTTCAGCGGGAGCGTCGCCCCGCAGGCGACGGAGACGTACACGAAGAGGCCGATCCACGGCCTGCCGAGGGTGAGGCACAGCACGAGGGCGAGTACGCCGAGCACGGCGACGAAGCAGGCGACGACGGGTCCGGAGAACGACCGGCCCATGTTCCGGAAGACCAGCGTCAGGTAGATCCCGGTGAAGGCCGTCAGTCCCAGGCAGCCGACCACGGTGGCGGCCGTGCTGTGGGGCCCGGAGGCCAGGTCCTGCACCGGTGAGCTGAGGAAGATCAGCCAAGGGAGGATCCAGACCAGCTTGCGCAGCGCCTCGCCCCGGTTGCGGGGCGGCTGCCCCATCCGCAGCAGCCGCTCCTCCCGCTCTACGCCGGGCCGCGGGTCTTCCGTCGTGGTGCTCACGCCTTCAGCGTGTCCTTCCGGTACAGCCATGCCGCGCCGCCCGTGAACAGGGCGAAGAAGACGACGAGGATGGCGATGTCCTGGGTGTGCGGGGCCTCGCTCTGTTCGATGGCCTGCCCCAGGGCAGCGTACGCGTGCGTGGGCACCCACTTGGTGGCGCTCTGCAGCCAGTCGGGGAAGGTCGTCGTCGGCATCCACAGACCACCGAGTATCGACAGCCCGAAGTAGACGATCATCGTGATCGGGCGGACCGCGTCACCGCTGGCGAGGTAGCCGATGGCGACGCCGAGCGCGGCGAAGACGAGGCTGCCGGCCCAGATCGCGCCGGTCAGGGCGAGCCACTGCCAGGCGTCCAGGCGGACGTGCTTCACGGCCGAGGCGACGACGAAGACGACCACGATCGAGGGCAGGCTCACGACGGCGGCGCCGGCCGTCTTGGCGAGGACGTACCCGCGTCCCGGCAGTGTGGTCAGCCGCAACTGCCGCACCCAGCCGCTCTCCCGCTCCTTGGCGATGCGCTCGCTGTTGCCCATCAGGACGGCGGTCAGGGCGCCGAAGGAGGCCATGGAGACCATCATGTAGGTCGGGAGGGTGAGGCCGCTGCCGTCGACCTTCGTCGTGCTGTCGGCGCTTCCCGCGATGAGCAGGAACAGGGCCGCCGGGTAGATCACCGAGAAGAACAGGAACTTGCGGTTGCGCAGGGCGCGGACGAGTTCGAGCTTGATCAGGCTGCTCATGACTGCTTGGCCTCCTCGGCCTCCGTGATGGCGACGAACGCCTGCTCCAGACCGAGCCCGGCGACTTCGAGATTGCGGGGGTAGACACCGAGGCCGTAGACGGCGTGCACGGTCGCGTCGGCGTCGGAGGACTGAATACGGACGGTCTGGCCGCTGATGTCGATCGAGGTCAGGAAGGGCAGGGCGCGCAGGGCCGCCTCGTCGAACTCGCCCTCCAGGTCGAAGGAGACCCGGCGGGCGCCGGCCTTCGCCTTGATCTCGGCGGCGGTACCGTCCGCGAGGAGGCGACCGCGGTGCAGGACCAGCACCCGGTCCGCGATGGCGTCGGCCTCTTCGAGGTAGTGGGTGGCGAAGAGGACGGTACGACCCTGGTCGGCCTGCTCGCGCATGGTGGCCCAGAAGGCCTGGCGGGCGGAGACGTCCATGCCGGTGGTCGGCTCGTCCAGGACGATGAGGTCGCTGTCACCGGCGGTTGCGAGGGCGAAGCGCACGCGCTGGGCCTGGCCGCCGGAAAGCTTGTTGACCTTGCGGTCGGCGATCTGGGTGATGCCGGCGCGGGCCAGCACGTCGTCGGCCTTGAACCGCTTGGGGTGCAAGTCGCAGGCGAGTCGCACCAGTTCGGCGACGGTGACCTCCTCCATCAGGCCGCCGCTCTGCAGCATGGCGCCGACGCGCCCGGCGACGATGGCCTCGCGCGGGGTGGTCCCGAACACCCGGACCGAGCCACTGTCCGCCTGCTTGAGTCCGAGGAGCAGGTCGAGGGTGGTCGACTTGCCCGCGCCGTTGGGCCCCAGCAGGGCCACGGTCTCCCCCGGGTGCAGCTCCAGCGACAGCCCGTCGACCGCCCGTACGCTCCCGTAGACCTTGCTCACTTGGTCGAAGCCGGCCACCGGGGTGGTGGTCGCTGTCGCCGCTGTCGTCGTCATGTGATCCATGGTGTCCGCGGCGGCCGTATGCCCGGCAGTGTCGGCGGTCCGCAGTAGGAGATGACAGATGTCATGTCGTGCGGCACTCGGTGCGGGGCAGTCCGACGGTGGATCACCTTGACCTGCGGGCCCGTTGAACGACGACGGAGCCTCTGCCCGGGGTGGGCAGAGGCTCCGTTCGCTCGGACGACCAGAGGTCAGCTCGGGTTGGTCTCGATGACTCCGACGCGCTCCGCCTTCGTCTTGCCGCGCAGAGCCTTGCGCAGCGCGGAGGCGACGTCCTGGGGAGTGACGGCCGTCTTCTGCCCGGTGCCCCGGGTGATCAGCACGCCGTCGAACCTGCTGCCGTACGCCTCCTTGAGCGCCTCGAGGTTGTACGTCTCCACGAGCTTGCCGCCGACGGCCTTCACGCCGAGGATCTTCGGCAGTGACACAGAGCCGAACGGGATCCGGTGCGCCGCGTCGGTCTGGATGTAGACGAGGTCGGACATCGCGGGCTCGGCGAACTCCTTCATCATCCGGTCGACCTCGGCGTTGGAGACCGTCGGCTGCCGGGTGGTGGTGGGCAGCCGGACCGGCTCGGCCGAGCCCGTCTCCACCTGGGTGCGGTACGCCTGCTGCACCTGCTGGGTCGAGTGGGCGACGTCGATGCCCTTGCCCGGTTTGCCGTAGACGGCGACGGCCTTGCCGGACTCGAACTTGATGGTGCCCTCGGTCACCGATCCGGCACCGCCCGAGGCGTTCTGCAGGGCGACCTGCAGCTTCTCCTCGTCGACGGGCATCTGCGGCTGAACCTCGCGGTGGTTGCCGAACAGTGAGCCGATCACGGAGACCGGGTTGTAGTCGCTCGTCGCGGCCGAGCTGGCCGTGGCCTGGGTGTCGAACTGGAGCCCGGCCTGGTCCGGCTTGAGCGTGATGGTCCTGCCCTCGACCGACAGCTTCAGCGGCTGGTTCACCTTGTTGCCGAAGGCGTCGTCGAGCTTCTTGACCGCGTCGTCGCGGGTGCCGCCACCGATGTCGACACCCAGCACGGTGGTGCCCTTGGGGACGTCGGAGTGGTTCATCAGCAGCCCGGCACCGTAGGCGACAGCGGCGATGAAGAACACGCCACCGCCCAGAAGCACCAGCTTGTTGCGGCCCTTCTTCTTGGCCGGCTTCGCGCTGGGGGTGGACTGCTGCGGCTGGAGCGGTTCGGGCAGCTTCGGAGGCGTGTGCGACAGCGGTCCGTCGGGGCGGGGTCCGGCCGCGAACGGCCCCGGCCCGTTCTGGGCGCCGGGAGGCATGCCGGGGACACCGCTGGTGACGGTGTGTCCGGAGACGTTGTCGCGGGGGCCGCCGAGGCCCTGCGGGCCCGGTTCGGGGGCGGGCTTCTGCGGGGTGAGGATCGCGGTGTCGTCGCTGAGCCCGCCGCCGGGACGTCCCTGGCCAACGGCCGCTCCGGGTGCGCCGGGTGCGCCGGGTGCGCCGGGTGCGAACGGACCGCCCGGACCGCCCTGCATGTCGCGGGGACCGGGTGCGCTCGGGCCGGGGCCGCCGGGGCGCGTACGGGGGGCGTTCACGCCGGGGACGCCCGCCGCCGGGCCCTCGGGGCTCACGACCGGTCCATCACCCGTGACCGGTCCGCCGGTCGGTCCGGCCGGGCCGCGCCGCCCCTGCTCGGAGCCGTACGGCAGGTTGTCACGGCCGTACGGCTCATCGCCGTCGGTGCCTATGACCGGGAGCGAGGCGGTGCTGGCCGCCACCGCCTCGGACACGTCGAAGGAGCCGGTGCCACCGCCGTGGCCAGGCGCGACAGGTCCGCCGGTGGCACCCGGCAGGCCGCTGCCGTTTGTGCCGCCGGGACGTGCGCCGGTGCCGGGGCGCGGTCCACCCGTACCGTTCACGCCCGGACCACCCGGGCGTCCGCCGGCCGCGGCAGGGCTACCCGGCGCGGGCGAGGCACCGTTCGCGCCCTGCGCGCCCGAAGCGCCGGGCAGACCCGCTCCGTTCGTCGACCCGCCGCCCTGTTGTCCCTTGGGCGCCGAGGACTTGCGGGGCGCGAACCAGTCGCTCGTCGGCTTGCCCTCGGCCGCCGCGGTGGGCTCCTCGGGGCTGTCGGGAGTGCTGGGCGCACTCGCGGGGGTCGCCGCCTGGGTGTCGGCGTCCACGTCCTCCGTGGTGTCGCCGTCCCCGACGGGCGTGCGCATGACCACCGGCGGGATGGGCCGCGATCCGGGGATGTTGATCCGGATCCGGGTGGTCAGCGTGGTCTCGGTCTTGCGTTCATCCGACTGCGTGGCCGAACGGCTCGCGTCGACGCCGCCCCCGGAAGCCATGGAGGTCCCGTACGGTGGCGTCCCCGACGGGTACGCGGCGCCGCCGCTCCCGTTGGCTCCGGCGGACGGACTGTCAGTTTCACGACTCAAGGCAGGTTCTCCCGGTTGGCTCCGCCGCCCGCTTCGACCTCAACAGGTGGGGGTCCCCCTGCTCGAGCAAGCCGAGAGCTCGGGGGAGACTCGGCGGCGCGCACCACCATACTGTCCGCTCGCGGCCCGCAGACCGCCCCCGAGGTGATTCCGCACGGGACCCCCACGTCTGTGCCGCGTCCGAGGGGGACGTCCCGTGGCTTCCCAAAGGCGAAGCGGTACGTCACTTGCCAAGTCGGGAGCCGGGGTCGCCTGGTTGCCGCCCGTGAGCAAGGGTGGCGCAGATCACAGCCACGATCATGCCGCCGAGCAGGAAGAGATAGGACCCGGCGCCCGCGCTGAACAGGAAGTCGCCTTCGGGGCGGCTGGAGGTGAGCAGGAGGACGGCGATCATCCATCCGGCGGCGGGCGCGAGGGCCCCCGCGCGGGCACCCGTGGCCTGCGCTCCGCCGACGAAGACCCCTGCCGCGCCCGCGAGTGCGAGCAGCAGTCCGCCCGGGAACCAGCCGGACTGCACGAGTCCGCCTGCCAGGCCGACCACGGCGCCGAGCACGAACAGGCCGAGATAGGCGGCCATCCGCCCGAGCGAGGGCGGAGCAAGCGGCTGTGCGAGCCTGCTCGGCCGATTGCCGGTCGACATCATGGTGCAACCCCCTGGAACAGGTCAGTTTCCCGGTCTGCGGCCGTGGAGACACCCGTCTCGCTTCGCTCGCCGCGCGCCAGTTCGTAGTACTCGGTGGTGAACAGCGGCTGCGCCAGGGCGTTGGAGAGCGCGAACCACGGCTCGGCGACCTCGATCTGTGTGACGTGCGCGCGCATCGCCGCTGCCTTCGCGGCGGCGAACGCCGTGCCGTCGATCTCGGTGGTGATCATCGAATCCTCGACGACACCGGGCACGTCGTCGACGGCCGCCGCCTTGCCGAAGGGTGTCTCGTCGATTTCCTCACGCAACCGCGCGAACGCGGCCTCCGCGACCGACCGCGGCATCCGGTTCCAGTAGATCTTGGCGATCTCCCAGGGCGCCCCGAGGTCCGGACGGAAGTGGGGGTCGGCGGCCAGTTCGGCGGCGCGCATGGCGACGCGGTGGGCCTGGATGTGGTCCGGGTGACCGTAGCCGCCGTCCGGGTCGTAGGTGACGAGGACCTGGGGCCGCACCTCCCGGACGACCGCCACCAGATGGCCGGCCGCCTCGTCGAGGTCGGCGGACCAGAAGGCCCCGGGGCGGTGGTTCTGTTCGGTGCCCATCATCCCGGAGTCACGGTAACGGCCGGGGCCGCCGAGGAGGCGGTGGTCGGTGACGCCGAGCCGGGCCATGGCGGCGGCCAGTTCACCGGCGCGGTACGGGCCCAGCGCGTCGTCGCGGTCGGGCGCGAGGTGCGCGAGCGTGGGCGGGATGACCTCGCCCTCCTCGCCGAGGGTGCAGGTCACCAGCGTCACGCGGGCGCCGTCGGCCGCGTACCTGGCCATGGTCGCGCCGTTGTTGATCGACTCGTCGTCCGGGTGCGCGTGCACCAGGAGCAGACGCCGGTCGGGCAGATCCGTCATGGGCCCCACCCTACGAGGCCCTCGCCTCCCGGGACGATTCCCGAGATGCAGGGAGGGTCAGTCAGGCCGGGCGATGGCACGTCGAACCAAAGGCGGCTGCAACCAGCCCATCCCTATGCGGAAGACGCCTACCGGCGTCGGGGTCGCGGCTCTTCCTCGGCAGTCTCGTCCGCGTAGCGCGGCAGGCCGTCGTTCGGGATCGTCCAGTCGGCGATGGTGACGTCCTCGCCGTAGACGAAGTCCTTGCGGGTGGCGTAGCGGGGGCCGTCGGGGGTCGGGTGGATGTCGGAGAGGACGGCGCCGGTGCCGGTGCGGGGGTCGAAGATCGCGTAGACGGGGATGCCCATCAGGGGATAGTCACGGATCTTGCCCACCCAGTCGTTGTCCGGGTTGGAGCGGGAGACAATCTCGACGGCGGCGATGAGCGCGCGGGGATCGAAGGAGCCGTCCCCCTCCATATCGGACTCGGCGATCACATCACGTCGGGGTGCCGCATGATGCTCTCGGGTTCGTCCTCCACGTCAGGCTCTCCCGTGTGGGCGACGATCTCCTCCGGCATGACCCTCTCCAGGCGCTTCCGGAGACGCAGCGCGGTCAGCTCGTGCTGCTTCACGGGCGACATCATGTCGTGGACGAGTCCTTCCTTGGTGATCTCGAACTTGCCAGGGAGGGTGTCCTCCACGGACTGAACGAAGTCCCGCATGGCTCGATAGGCGTGGGAGGGGCCCGGCCGCGCGCTGTCCGGTGCGATGGTCATGGCGCTCGCTCCTCGTCGTCTGTGCCCAGGGGCAAGGATCGTCGCTCTCATGCTGGGCGGCCTCCGGGAGATCGGTTCGGCAGTCGCGGCAGCGACAGGGGGCGGGGGCACGGAAGGCGCGGTCGCAACCGTCGCAGGTCTGGAGCGGGTGCGGTACGGACGGCGGGGAGGCCGGTACGCGGAACGGTGGTGGGGGCGGCAGGTGGGCGGCGAGACGGTGGGCCAGCAGGGCGGCGGGCCGCCGTAGCTCCTGGGGGTGGGGTTTGGTGGCCTGTCCGCCTGTTGTCCGGTGATGTACGAGCTGTTCGGTAACGGACGTGCGGGTTCGAGCGTTTGCAGCACAGCGGTACGACGGAGGGGTGCGCTGATGACTGTCGACGGAGACGCGGTACGGCTCAAGGACGAAAGGGAAGAGCCCGGTTGGGAGGTGGATCCGGATGACGACTGGGGCGTGGCGGTCGTCGCGACCGTCGGACGGCAACTGAAGTTGCGGCGCGAGGCGGTGGGGATGCGTGCCGCCGAGTTCGGGGCGGCGGTTGGGTACGGAGAGGACCTGATCTACAAGATCGAGGGCGGGAAACGGATCCCCCGGCCCGAGTATCTGGACAAGGCGGACGAGGTGTTGGGGGCGGGTGGCCTGCTCTCGGCGATGAAGGAGGACGTGGCCAAGGTCCGGTACCCGAAGAAGGTACGGGACTTGGCGAAGATGGAGGCCAAGGCGGTCGAGCTCCAGCTCTACGACCCGCTGAACGTCCACGGCTTGTTGCAGACACCGGAGTACACACGGTCGCTGCTTCTGATGCGGCGGCCTGCCTACACCGAGGACGAGGTGGAGCGGTTCATTGCCGCGCGCGTGGCCCGCAAGGCCGTCTTCGAGCGGGACCCGGCACCGGAGTTCAGCTTCGTCCTGGAGGAGTGGACTCTTCGTCGTCCGCTCGGAGGGAAGACCGTGCTGCGCCGCCAGCTTGAACACCTGTTGAAGGTCGCCCAGTTGCGGACCGTCGAGCTCCAGGTGATGCCGATGGACCGCGAGGAACATGCCGGTGTGGACGGCGGAATCGAGGTGCTGAAATTCGAGGACGGTTCGGCTGTGGGCCGTTCGCCAGTCGTGGCCAACGGCCGACCGGTCTCCGAGCCGAGGCAGATCCGTATCCTTGAACTGCGGTATGGCACCATCCGGGCCCAGGCGCTCACGCCACGTGAGTCGACGGCCTTCATCGAGCGACTGCTGGGGGACACATGATCCGCAATGCCTCGGCCGGGGATGCCTCCGACCTGGCGTGGTTCAAGAGCAGCTACAGCAGCGGCAGCGAGGGTGACTCCTGCGTCGAGATCGCCGCCACGCCCGGCACGGTCCGCGTCCGCGACTCCAAGGACCACCAGGGTCCCCACCTCACCCTGTCCCTCACGGCGTGGGCCGACTTCCTTCCCTACGCCCAGGCTGGGAAGTGACCTTGGGGGCCGCCCGCTTCGTTGCCAGTGTCGAGCTTCCGCAGTCCGGGTAGAGGGCGCTTCGCGTCGGCTTCGCCGATGGCGGGCCACCTTTGACTCGGACCGCTTCTGCACGAAGAAGAAGCGATCGAACGGCCCGAAAAGCTGGACCGACCGGGCGCCTTGACGACACGGCGTAGTACGGAGCCACTCGGAGGCAGGGGCGCGTCAGCACCTCGCTGGCACGCCGGGCTGCCCCATCGCAGCCACCTCGGGCCGCCGAGCACCGTACCCCGCCCTGTCGGCGCAGCCGGCTGCTCAGAACTTGAGGCTTCCGATCATCCCCGCGATGTTCGTCGTGAGCTGACTGATCGTCGGCGCTATCGTCGACGAGGCGAGATAGAACCCGAGCAGCATGCACACGATCGCATGCCCGGCCTTCAGCCCTGACTTCTTGACCAGAAGGAAGACGATGATCGCCAGCAGCACCACCGCCGAAATCGAGAGTGCCACGGCGGCTCACCTCCAAGGATCCACGGGACGCGGGTGGTCGGGCTATGGGGGCAACACATCCATGAGGACATAGCCACGCAGATAAGTCCACACGGATGCCAGCGGGTTCATACCCACAGTGCGTCAGTGATCATAACGATCCGTACGTGCGCATTGATCGGCGCACAGCCGCACAAGGGGGCGCATGGCCAATATGGTCGAGGCATGACGACCGAGTCTGCTTCCTTCCCCCGACGGTACGCGCGGACCCAGCGGTTCACGCTCGGCGCGCCTCGCGCGTTCACCGTCGCACCCGACGGTTCCCGTGTCCTGTTCCTGCGATCCGCTTCCGGGACGGACCGCGCACACCAGTTGTGGGTCCTCGATACGGCGGACGGCACGGAGCGCCCCGCGGCCGATCCCGGCTCGCTGCTCGGGGGTGCCGCCGAGCAGTTGCCGCCCGAGGAACTCGCCCGCCGCGAACGCAGCCGTGAGGGTGGTGCCGGCATCGTCGGCTACGCCACCGACACAGCCGTGGAGTTGGCGTCTTTCGCCTTGTCAGGGCGGCTCTTCACGGCTGAGCTGCGTGCGGGCACGGCGCGCGAACTGCCCGTTCCTGGACCGGTGATCGACCCGCGCCCGGCCCCCGACGGACGGCACATCGCGTATGTCACCGGGGGCGCCCTGCGCGTGGTCAGCGCCGAGGGCGAGGGCGACCGGGGGCTCGCCGAACCGGAATCCGAGTCGGTCTCCTATGGCTCGGCCGAGTTCATCGCGGCCGAGGAGATGGGGCGTTCGCGGGGCTTCTGGTGGTCTCCGGAGTCCGACCGGCTGCTGGTGGCACGGGTGGACGACTCGCCGGTGCAGCGGTGGTGGATCTCCGATCCGGCGCACCCGGAGCAGGAGCCGCGGCAGGTCGCGTATCCGGCGGCGGGTACCGACAACGCGGAGGTGCGGCTGTTCGTCCTGGGCCTCGACGGGGTGCGCACGGAGGTGGTCTGGGACCGGGACGGCTACCCGTACTTGGCGCGTGTGCACTGGTCAGCGGCGGGTGCGCCGCTGATTCTGGTGCAGGCGCGTGACCAGCGCAGCCAGTTGTTCCTGGCCGTGGACCCGGACACCGGGGCGACCCGGATGGTGCACGCGGACGAAGATCGAGATTGGCTTGAACTTTTCCCTGGTGTGCCGTGCTGGACCCCCTCCGGGCAGCTGGTGCGGATCGCCGACGAGGGCGGCGCGCGGGTGCTCACGGTGGGTGAACGACCCTTGACCGGACCGCAGTTGCACGTACGAGCGGTGCTCGATGTCTCGGACGACGATGTACTGATCTCCGCGGTGGGGGTACCTCCCTGCTCGAGCGAAGCCGAGAGCTCGGGGGACGGCGAGGCGGCCACCTCACCGGAGATCGGCGAGGTCCACGTGTACCGCGTCAACGAACTCGGCGTGGAGCGCGTGTCGCAGGAGCCCGGCGTGCACTCCGCGGTGCGGGCCGGGGGCGTGACTGTACTCGTGTCCTCGGTGCCCGGCAAGGCCGGCTCCCAGGCGCAGGTGCTGCGCGACGGCAAGCAGAGCGAGACGGGAAACCCGTCGACCGGAGGTGCGGGGAGGGCGGCAACCGTGACCTCGTATGCCGAACACCCCGGTTTGTCCCCGCGCATGACGCTCACTTTGGGGGGCGCACGCCGAATCCCATGCGCCGTGCTTATGCCTACGGACTACTCCGGTGACACCCCCCTGCCCGTGCTGATGGACCCCTATGGCGGTCCGCACGGGCAGCGCGTGGTGGCCGCGCACAATCCACATCTGACCTCGCAGTGGTTCGCCGACCAGGGCTTCGCGGTGATCGTCGCGGACGGGCGGGGCACCCCGGGCCACTCCCCCGCCTGGGAGAAGGCGGTCAAGGACGACATCGCGGCGATCGCGCTCCAGGACCAGGTGGACGCGCTGCACGCCCTCGCCGACGACTTCCCGCTCGACCTGAGCCGGGTCGCGATCCGCGGTTGGTCCTTCGGCGGCTATCTGGCGGCGCTCGCGGTACTGCGTCGGCCGGATGTCTTCCACGCGGGCGTGGTCGGTGCGCCGGTGACCGACCTGCGGCTCTATGACACCCACTACCAGGAGCGCTACATCGGGCACCCGGAACTGCAGCCCGAGGTCTACCGTCGCAACTCCGTGATCGACGACGCGGGCCTGGTCGACGCCGCGGAGCCTGCCCGGCCGATGATGATCATCCATGGTCTGGCGGACGACAACGTGGTGGTGGCCCACTCCCTGCGCCTGTCCTCGGCGCTCCTGGCCGCGGGCCGCCCGCACGAGGTGGTGCCGCTGTCCGGAGTGACGCACATGACCCCGCAGGAGACGGTCGCCGAGAACCTGCTGCTGCTTCAGCTCGACTTCCTCAAGCGCGCCCTGAAGCAGGCCTGAACCCACGCGGCAACGGGCCGGGACGACATCGCTGCGCCCCGGCCCGTTCACGGCACCCGCACGGCCGTACGCCGTTCACTTTCCTGCGCCCGCGTATCGGCCACGTGTCGGCCAAATTGCCTGCGTGTTAACGAGGTTCGCGCGCATTCCCACGCTCATGCGGGCTCCTCGGGAGGTTCCACCCGCCTCGGCGCGGAGGGCTCCGTGGAGAGGTTCTCCGCGAAGTGGCACGCCGAGTCGTGTGCGGCAGGGCCCGTCGCCGGACGGAACACCTCGGGCACCGCGAGCAGCGGCACCTCCCGGGCGCACCGCTCCCGCGCCTTCCAGCAGCGCGTACGGAACCGGCAGCCGGAGGGGATGTGCGTCGGAGAGGGCACATCCCCGCTCAGGATGATCCGCTGCCGCCGCTCCCGCGCCCCGGGGTCGGGCACGGGCACGGCGGACAGCAGCGCCTGGGTGTAGGGGTGCGTCGGATGCTCGTAGATCTCCGCGTCGCTGCCCGTCTCCACGATCCGCCCCAGGTACATCACCCCGACGCGGTCGGAGATGTGCCGCACGATCGACAGGTCGTGCGCGATGAAGACGTACGAGAGGCCGAACTCCGCCTGGAGCCTTGCCAGCAGGTTGATCACCTGGGCCTGGACGGACACGTCGAGCGCGGACACCGGCTCGTCGGCGACGATGATCTCCGGACGCAGTGCCAACCCCCGTGCGATACCGATGCGTTGACGCTGACCGCCGGAGAACTGGTGCGGATAGCGGTTGATGTACTCGGGGTTGAGCCCGACCACGTCGAGCAGTTCCCGCACGCGCCGGCGCCGGTCGCCCTTGGGCGCGGCCTCGGGGTGGATCTCGTACGGCTCCCCGATGATGTCGCCGACCGTCATCCGGGGATTGAGGGAGGTGTACGGGTCCTGGAAGACCATCTGGATGTTGCGCCGTACCGCCTTCAGAGCGCGTCCGGACAGCTTGGTGATGTCCTGCCCCCGGTACCTGATCGAACCGGCCGTCGGCCTCTCCAGGCTGACCAGCAGCCTGGCGATCGTCGACTTGCCGCAGCCGGACTCGCCGACGATGCCGAGGGTCTCGCCCCGGCCGAGGGTGAAGTCCACCCCGTCGACCGCCCTGACCGCGCCGATCTCCTTCTTGAAGAGGATTCCCCGGGTGAGCGGATAGTGCTTGGCCAGCCCGCTGACCTCCAGGATCGGTTCACGACCGGTCATGCAGGCACTCCCTCCAGAAGTGGCAGGCGCTCGCCCGATCCGCGGAGACCTCGTAAAGCGGGGGGACGTCGGTGCGGCACATGTCCCGCGCCAGCGGGCAGCGGGGGTGGAAGGCGCAGCCCGGCGGGATGGCCATGAGGTTCGGTGGCAGACCCTTGATGGCGTAGAGCTGCCGACCCTTGCGGTCGAGCCGCGGGATGGAGTCGAGCAGGCCCCTGGTGTAGGGGTGGGCGGGCGCCTTGTAGATGTCGTGCACGGGAGCGGACTCGACGATCCGGCCCGCGTACATGACGGCGATCCGGTCGGCGACGTCCGCGACGACACCGAGGTCGTGGGTGATGAGGATGAGGCCCATGTGGTACTCGCTCCGGAGTTCCGCGAGCAGGTCCATGACCTGGGCCTGGACGGTGACGTCGAGGGCGGTGGTGGGCTCGTCGGCGATGATCAGCGCGGGCTCCAGCGCCAGCGCCATGGCGATCATGATGCGCTGGCGCATACCGCCGGAGAACTGGTGCGGGTAGTCGCGCACGCGCTGCGCGGCGCCCGGGATCCGTACCCGTTCCATCAGCTCGACCGCTCTTGCGCGGGCGTCCTTCCTGGACATGCCCTGGTGCACGATGAACATCTCACCGAGTTGGTCGCCCACGGTGAGTACGGGGTTGAGGGCGGACAGGGCGTCCTGGAAGATCATCGCCATCTCGGCGCCGCGGATCCTGCGCCGCTCCTCTTCCCTCAGCCGCAGCAGGTCCCGGCCCTGGAAAAGGACTTCGCCGCCGGTGATCCTCCCGGGGGGCGTGTCGAGGATCCCCATGACGGCCTGCGCGGTGACGGACTTGCCGCAGCCGGACTCGCCGAGCACGGCGAGCGTTTCGCCCGCGTCGACGCCGTAGCTGACCCCGTTGACCGCCTTGGCGATCCCGTCCCGGGTCCGGAACTCCACGTGCAGGTCGCGTACTTCCAGCAGCACGGCCCTCACCTCAGCTTCGGGTCGAGGGCGTCGCGTACGGCGTCGCCGAGCATGATGAACGCGAGCACGGTGATCGCGAGGGCGCCGGAGGGCCACAGCAGCGCGTGCGGGGCGTTGCGGATGAACGGGGAGGCGGCGGAGATGTCGATCCCCCACGAAACGCTCGGCGGTTTCAGCCCCACGCCGAGGAAGGACAGGGTCGCCTCCAGCGCGATGTACGTGCCGAGCGCGATGGTGGCGACGACGATCACCGGCGCGATGGCGTTGGGCGCGATGTGCCGCAGCAGGATGCGGGAGTTCGAGGCGCCGAGGGCGCGGGCGGCCAGGACGTAGTCGTTCTGTTTGGCGGTGATGACCGAGCCGCGGGCGATGCGGGAGATCTGCGGCCAGCCGAGCAGCACGATGAACCCGACGACCGGCCAGACGGTGGTGCTGGTCACCACCGAGAGAAGGACCAGACCGCCGAGGAGCACCGGGATCGCGAAGAAGATGTCGGTGGTACGGGACAGGATCGCGTCCCATCCCCGGCCGAAGAACCCGGCGAGTCCGCCCAGTACCGAGCCGAGGAGCGCGACGCCGAGCGTGGCGCAGACGCCGACCGTGACCGAGGCACGCGCCCCGTGGACGGTGCGCGTGTAGACGTCGCAGCCCTGGCCGTCGAAACCGAACGGATGCCCGGACTGTGAGCCGTCCAGGGCCTTGGAGAGGTCGCAGGAGAGGGGATTGCCCGGGGCGATCAGCGAGGGCCGTACGGCGATGGCGACGAGGAAGAGGATCACCAGCGCGGAGGCGATGAAGACGGGGTTGCGGCGCAGGTCGTGCCAGGCGTCGGACCAGAGGCTGCGTGGCTTGCCCTCCGGGCCCGTGCCTTCCGGTCCCCCGGGTGTCTTCTCCAGGGTGGTCGCCTCGCTGGCAGCGAGGTCCATGGCGCCGCCCATGCCGGTCCCGGCCATGGCTCCCTCGGGCTCGTACGGCGGCTGTTCAGGCATAGCGGATCCTCGGGTCGAGTACGGCGTACAGCAGGTCGACGAGCAGGTTGGCGGTCAGGAAGACGAGGACGAGGATGGTCACGAAGCCCACGACCGTCTGGGTGTTCTGCCGCAGGATCCCCTGGTAGAGCTGGTAGCCGACGCCATGGATGTTGAAGATCCGCTCGGTGACGATCGCGCCGCCCATGAGGGCGCCGATGTCGGTGCCGATGAAGGTGACGACGGGGATGAGCGAGTTGCGCAGCAGGTGACGGGTGATCACCCGGCGGCGCGGCAGTCCCTTGGCGATGGCCGTACGGACGTAGTCGGAGCGCTTGTTCTCGGCGATGGTGGTCCGGGTCAGCCGGGTGACGTAGGCGAGGGAGACCGACGCGAGGACGAGCCCGGGGACGATCAGCTCGCCGAGGGCGGCCTCCGGGGAGACCGACGGCCTGATCCAGCCCCACTTGACGCCGAACAGCAGTTGGAGCAGCAGCCCGGTGACGAAGGTCGGCACCGAGATGACGACGAGGGTGAGCAGCAGGACCGAGGAGTCCACGGGCCGCCCGCGGCGCATACCGGTGAGCACGCCGAGGGCGACCCCGACGACGACCTCGAAGACGATCGCGACGACGGTGAGCCGGATGGTGACCGGGAAGGCCGTCGCCATCAGCTCGGTGACCCGCTGTCCGTTGAAGGCGGTACCGAAGTCGCCGGTGAAGACGTTGCCCATGTAGGCCAGGTACTGGTGCCACACGGGCTTGTCGAGGCCGAACTGCCGGCGCAGCTGGGCCGCCGTGGCGGGGTCGCACCGCCGCTCGCCGCACAGGCCCGCGACGGGGTCGCCCATCACGTGCACCATGAGGAAGATGAGCAGGGTGGCGCCGAAGAAGACCGGGATCATCTGCAGCAGGCGCCTGATGACGTACCGTCCCATGGGGGCTCCGGGGGTAGGGGGCGGCGTGCGGCTCAGCCGACCTTGATCTCGTCGTAGACGGGGACGCTGAAGGGATTGAGTGCCACCTGGGTCAGGCGGCTGGAGTAGCCGGCGCTGCCGTTCTGGTACCAGAGCGGGATGGCGGCCATGGTGTCCCGTACGACGCCCTCGGCCCGCTGGAACAGCCGTACGGCCTTGGCCCGGTCGCTCTCCGCGTTCGCCTGGTCGACGAGATGGTCGAAGTGCTTGTCGGACCACTTGCCGTCGTTGGAGGAGCCGTTCGTGTAGTAGACCGGCTGCAGGAAGTTCTGGATGAGCGGGTAGTCCATCTGCCAGCCGGCCCGGAAGGGGCCCTGCATGTTGTGCCCGCCGAGCTGGTTGCGGAAGTCGGCGAAGGTGCCGACCGGGTTGCCGACGCAGGCGGTGTTGTCGCCGAGCGCGTTGTTGATGGAGTTGCAGACCGCGTCCACCCACTGTTTGTGCGAGCCGGTGTCCGCGTTGTAGGTGATACGGACCTGTCCGCCGGGCAGGCCGCCGCCCTCCTGGACCAGCTTCTTGGCCCGCTGTGGGTCGTGTCTGCAGGCCGCGCCGCAGAATCCCGCCTTGAAGCCGCCGTCGGCGCCGAGGACCGGGGATGTCCAGTCACTCGCCGGGGTGCGGGTCTTGCGGAAGATCGTGCGGGTGATCTGGTCCCGGTCGATCGCCATCGACAGGCCCGTACGGACCTTCTCCATCCCGGGCCTGTTCCACCGCGGGTCGTAGAAGGGGAAGGCGAGGGTCTGGATGATGCCGGCCGGGGCGGTGAGGTAGCGGCCGTCCAGATCGTTCTTGACGAACTTGAGCTGCGCGGCGGGCACGTCGTCGACGAGGTCGAGGTTGCCGGCCATGAGGTCGGTGTAGGCGGTGTTGCTGTCGGTGTAGACCTTCAGGTCCACCCCGTTGTTGCGCGCCTTGTCCGCGCCTCGGTATCCGTCCCACTTCCGCAGGGACATCATGAAGCCCCTGGTGCTGGAGGTGACTCGGTACGGGCCGTTGCCGACGGGCTTGCGCAGCCAGTCCGCGTGGTGGTCGAAGAACGCCCGGGGCAGCGGGGAGTAGGCCACATAGCCCAGGGTGTCGGGGAACGTGGAGAACTTCTGGTTGAGCCTGACGGTGAAGGTGTGGGTGCCGGTGACCTTGAGCCCGGAGAGGGTGTCGGCACTCTGGCCACCGGATTCCGGGTGCACCTTGTCGTAGCCCTGGATGTAACTGAAGAAGTAGGCGTTCTTCTGGTTGTTCTTCAGGCTCGCGCCGTAGTTCCAGGCGTCGACGAAGGACCTGGCGGTGACGGGCTCACCGTTGCTGAACCTCCAGCCGTCCTTGACGGTGATGGTGAAGTTCCGTGAGTCCGGACTGTCGATCCGCTCGGCGAGCATGTTCTGAGGGGCGGCGGTCCTGGGGTTGTACCGCTTCAGCCCGCGGAAGATCATGTCGAGGACCTTGCCGCCCTGGACCTCGTTGGTGTTGGCCGGTTCCAGCGGGTTCTGCGGATCACCCCAGGAAGCGCTGAACACTCCGGGGGTGTTGCCCGCGCCGCCGACCCCGACTCCGCCGCATGCCGCCGCCGCGAGGGCGGCCGCCGCCGCGCCCGCCGCCCATCGGACGGGTCTGGCTCCACGCATGGAGTGCCTCCTCGGAATGCGCCGTGCCGCCGACGCCGACGCGCCGTCTGTTATCGGTCAATATCAGCGATTGACGGACATCACACTGATGCACACCATCCGTCGGGTGACGTCATCCGGATGGCAGGCAGGCGCAATCAGGTCAAAGATCTCGATGGGTGCGAGACGGCTCACGACCGAAATGGATCTTGATCAGGCAAAGCAATGAATCTCCGCCTATCCGTGCCGAAGCATTGGTTTCGGAACTCTCGCTGTACGCATTT
Source organism: Streptomyces sp. NPDC001020 (assembly GCF_053599115.1). Classification (NCBI taxonomy): domain Bacteria; kingdom Bacillati; phylum Actinomycetota; class Actinomycetes; order Kitasatosporales; family Streptomycetaceae; genus Streptomyces; species Streptomyces sp. NPDC001020. The sequence goes on from NZ_JBSFLQ010000041.1 coordinate 67,172, forward strand.
CGATACTCTCCCGTCCGTATATCGAACTCATTGCCAGATTTGCCCCGTTGGCCCGGTTGAGGACACAGATCGATCACAACGTGCTACCCGCGTAGCTACGGATGGGTCAAGCGGAAGTAAAGAAGGCAAAGAGGAACCCAAGGCGGCTGAGAATTCATTGACCTTGAATGAATTGCGTTGAAAAAGTCCGGCGTAGCCCGTAGGGGAGTGCCCTGCGGAGTCATCAGACCCTCCCTTGGGCCAGGAGCACCATGACCACCCCTACTCCATCCTCGGCTGCACCCCTTGAGGTGACCGACGAAAGCGCCGAGAAGCCGAGCATTTCTGACGGCCCGAAGGACACCGCGACCAGGTCCCCGGGACAGCTCGCGTGGCTCCGTTTCAAGCGGGACCGCACGGGCGTCGTTTCGGCGATCATCGTGATCTGCTTCTTCGTCCTCGGTCTCGCCGCGCCGCTCATAGCCAAGCTGTACGGCAAGGACCCGTACACGAACTACGGGGTCGACGACCCCAGCCTGCTGGGCGACAACGGCCTCCCGGCGAACCCCAACGGCGGCATCAACAGCGAGTTCTGGTTCGGCATCGACCCGCAGCTCGGCCGTGACGTCTTCACCTTCCTGTGGTACTCGATCCGCAACTCGCTGCTGCTCGCCACCGGCATCACCATCCTCGCCATGATCGTCGGCGTGGCGATCGGCGTCACCGCGGGCTATGTGGGCGGCAAGACGGACTGGTTCCTCGGCCGGGTCATGGACATCCTGCTCGCCTTCCCGCAGCAGCTCTTCTTCGTGGCCTTCACGCCGGTGGTCCTGGCCCTGTTCGTGGGGGACAACGAGAACACGCCCGTCACGCTCATCGTGGTCTCCCTGATCCTGCTGCTGACCGTCTTCGGCTGGGCCTCCGTCGCCCGACTGTTGCGCGGTCAGGTACTGGCCCTGCGCGAACGGGAGTACGTGGAGGCCGCCAAGGTCACGGGAGCGTCTCCGGCCCGCATCATCTTCAAGGAACTGCTGCCCAACCTGTGGACGCCGATCCTGATCCAGGGCACCCTCATGCTGCCGACGATGGTCTCCACAGAAGCAGGTCTCGCCTTCCTCGGTGTTGGTCTTCAGGACCCGACCCCCGACTGGGGCGTCATGATCGGGTACGCCGCCCAGTGGTACCAGGACGACATCACCCTGCTGATGTTCCCCGGCCTCGCCATGGTGATCTTCGTTCTGGCGTTCAACCTCCTCGGTGACTCGGTGCGTGACGCGCTCGACCCGAAGACCAAGCGCTGACTCCGAACCTCCTCGGGATCACGGCAATGTCGCCGGGGTGCCGGACCACCCTCATCAACTCACTTCTAGGCAGGATGCGATGTCCTTCTCGCGCAGAAACTTCCTGATCGCCACCGGCGTCGCCGCCGCGTCGGGCTCCGTGCTGACCGCGTGCAGCAGCGGTAACTCCAACAGCGGCAACAGCGGCGGCGGCAAGCACGACGCGACCAAGGCCCAGAAGGCCTCGGTCAAGATCGGCACGGCGGAGGACTCCAAGGGCCCGGCTCCGGAGGTCTCCGGCGCCAAGAAGGGCGGCACGGTCTACCTGCTGAACGACGACGACTTCTCGCACCTCGACCCGCAGCGCATCTACTACGCGTGGAACTCGCTCGCCGCGGTCGTCCTCTCCCGCACCCTGTGCGGTTACAAGGTCGGCGACGACGGCTCGCAGACCCTGGTCGGCGACCTCGCCACCGACCTCGGCACCATGAAGGACGGCGGCAAGACCTGGACCTTCACCCTGAAGGACGGCGTCAAGTGGGAGGACGGCTCCGACATCACCGTCGATGACGTCCGCCACGGCTTCGAGCGCGGCTTCGCCGACTTCACCACCGAGGGTGCCACGTACGCCCAGATGTGGCTGGTGGGCTCGGAGGAGCCCCGCAAGTCCTACAAGGGTCCGTTCAAGGGCAAGCACCTGAAGTCGATCGAGACGAGCGGGAAGAGCATCACCTTCCACCTCTCCGAGCCGCGTCCGGACTTCAACTACGTCGTCGCCATGCACTCCTACGCGCCGACCCCGGTGAAGCACGACACCAAGCAGGACTACGACAAGAAGCCGTTCTCCAGCGGTCCTTACATGGTCAAGTCGCACGTCACCGACAAGTCCATGGTGATGGTCCGCAACCCGCACTGGGACCCGAACACGGACCCGATCCGCAACGCCTACCCGGACCGGTTCGAGTTCACCTTCGGCATCGAGGCGGAGACCGCCGCCGACCGTCTGATCGCCGACACCGGCAAGGACCAGTACGCCGTCTCCTGGCGCACGGTTCCGCAGAGCAAGATCCAGCAGGCCACCCTCAAGGCCAAGGACCGCCTCTTCTCGGGTCTGGGCAGTGGCGTCAGCGTCTACTGGATCAACACGACCCGGGTCACGGACATCAAGGTCCGCGAGGCCATCATCCGCGCCTGGCCGACCGCCGGCATCCGCAGGCTCCAGGGCGGCGAGAACCGCGGTCCCTACGCGACCGGCTTCATGAGCCCGCTCGTGGCCGGTTACAAGTCGCAGGACGTCTGGGGCAAGCTGAAGAAGCCCGAGGGCGACCCGGCGGCCGCGAAGGAGATCCTGAAGAAGGCCGGCAAGCTCGGCACCAAGGTCACCTACGCCTACCAGAACGACCCGGTCAACGCCAAGGTCAAGGTCGTCGTCGAGAACGCCCTGAAGAAGGCCGGCTTCGAGCCCGTCATGAAGCCCATCGACTCCACCACCTGGTACGACCAGACCGGCAAGATCGACAACCCGTTCGACGTCTACTGGGGCGGCTGGTCCGCCGACTGGCCGACCGGTTACTCGGACTTCATGCCGTGCTTCCACAGCTCCAAGGTGGTCGACCAGGGCAACAACTACTCGCACCTCAAGAACGACGCGGTGGACGCCGCGATCAAGGCCGCCACGGCAGAGGTCGACCAGAACAAGGCCAACGAAATGTGGGCCGCCATCGACAAGCAGGTCACCGAGCTGGCCGCCTTCGTGCCCGACGTGTACATGAAGCGCGTCTACATGCACGGCTCCAAGCTCGCCAACGTGCGGATGGACCCGAACTTCGACGGTTGCATGCTCTACCAGATGTACGTCAAGGCCTGATCCATCCCTGAGAGGTGGGGCGGCTCCAGCCGCCCCACCCTCGGCTCGTCCACCGGGCCCCCGGTCGCCCCGGCCCGGCCCGTTCCGTACGACGGCCCTCCCAGGAAAGCCAACCCCCATGCTTCGCTTCCTCGTCCGCCGACTTCTCGGCGCCGCGATCACGCTAGTGATCATCAGCGCGGTCACGTTCATGCTCTTCTACGCGGTGCCGCGCGATCCGGCCCGAATCGCCTGCGGCAAGGTCTGCACGCCGGACACGCTGGAACTGATCCGGCACAACATGGGGATCGCGGACCCGCTGCCGCAGCAGTACTGGAACTGGCTGTCGGGCATCTTCGTGGGCCGCGACTACCCGGGCTTCGGCCACTGCAACGCCCCGTGCCTGGGCTACTCGTTCGTCAACCGTGAGTCGGTCCTCTCGACGGTCGTGGACCGCTTCCCGACGACGGCCTCCCTCGCCCTCGGCTCCTCGGTGGTCTTCCTCATCTTCGGTATCGGCACCGGCATGCTCGCCGCGGTGAAGCAGGGCAAGGCCATCGACAAGATCGCCAGCTCCTCCTCGCTGATCGCCTCGTCGATGCAGATCTACTTCGTCGGCCCGGTGGCCCTCTACCTCCTCGTGTACCAGACGCACCTGCTCGACCAGCCCTCGTACACGCCTTTCACCGAGAACCCGGCCCTCTGGTTCAGCGGGCTGCTCGTGCCCTGGCTGGTCCTGGCGCTGATCTGGACCGCCAACTACACCCGTATGACCCGCTCCCAGCTGGTCGAGACGCTCAGCGAGGACTACGTCCGCACGGCCCGTGCCAAGGGCCTCTCGCGGCGTACCGTCTTCTTCCGCTTCGCCTGGCGCGGTGCGATGGGTCCGATCGTCACCATCTTCGGTATCGACATGGGCGTTCTGCTCGGCGGCGCGATGATCACCGAGAAGACCTTCAGCCTCCAGGGACTCGGCATGCTCGCCGTGAAGTCGGTGAACAACAACGACCTCCCGATGCTCCTCGGCGTCATGATCATCACCGCCGCCTTCGTGGTCTTCGCCAACATCATCGTCGACGCGGTCTACGCCCTGATCGACCCGCGGATCCGGCTCGCCTGACCCCGCACGCCCCCACCAGCTACCCCGCATCACCCCCTTCTGGAGCGTCCCCGTGACGAGCACCGATCAGCAGCCCTTCCTGTCCGTCAAGGACCTGAAGGTGCACTTCTCGACCGAGGACGGCACCGTCAAGGCCGTCGACGGCCTCTCCTTCGACCTCGCACGCGGCAAGACGCTGGGCATCGTGGGTGAGTCGGGGTCCGGCAAGTCGGTCACCAACCTGACCATCCTGGGCCTGCACAACCCGGACAGCACCAAGGTCGAGGGCTCCATCACGCTCGACGGCCAGGAGCTGAACGGAGCCTCGGAAGCGACCCTGGAGAAGCTCCGCGGCAACAAGATGGCGATGATCTTCCAGGACGCCCTGGCCTCGCTGTCGCCGTACCACACCATCGGCCGGCAGATCGGCGAGACGTACCGCAAGCACACCGGTGCCTCCAAGCAGGAGGCGCGGGCGCGGGCGATCGAGATGCTGCGGCGGGTGGGCATCCCCCAGCCGGACCGCCGGGTCGACGACTACCCGCACCAGTTCTCCGGCGGTATGCGCCAGCGCGCGATGATCGCCATGGCGCTGGTCTGCGACCCCGAGCTGCTGATCGCCGACGAGCCGACCACCGCGCTCGACGTGACCGTGCAGGCCCAGATCATGGACCTGCTCAAGGACCTCCAGCAGGAGTTCGGCACCGCGATCATCTTCATCACCCACGACCTGGGCGTGATCGCGGACATCGCCGACGAGGTGCTGGTGATGTACGGCGGCCGGTGTGTGGAGCGCGGCACCAAGGAGGAGGTGCTGCGGACCCCGCAACACCCCTACACCTGGGGTCTGCTGGGCTCCATGCCGAGCCTGGACGGCCCGGTCGACGTGCCGCTCACCCCGATCCCGGGCTCGCCGCCGTCGCTGCTGAACCCGCCGTCCGGCTGCCGCTTCCACCCGCGCTGCACCTTCGCGGACAAGATCGACGGCAACCGCTGCGCGACCGAGTCCCCCGTCCTGGAGATCACGGACGGCCGGGGCAACGCGTGCCACCTGACCGACGAACAGCGCCGCGAGTTCTTCGCCGACCTTGCCGCCAGCAAGGCCCACTGACGTACAAGAGACGGGATTTCACCACCATGAGCAGCACCACTCCCCTCCTGGACGTCTCCGGGCTGACCAAGCACTTCCCGATCAAGGGCGGCTTCCCGATCCGCCGCACGGTCGGCGCGGTGCAGGCCGTCGACGGGCTCGACTTCCAGGTCTCCGAGGGCGAGAGCCTGGGCCTGGTCGGCGAGTCCGGCTGTGGCAAGTCCACGACCGGCCGTCTGATCACCCGGCTCCTGGAGCCGACGGCCGGCAAGATCTCCTACCGCGGCCAGGACATCACCCACGCGAGCCGTAAGCAGCTCGCGCCGATCCGGTCCGAGATCCAGATGATCTTCCAGGACCCGTACGCCTCGCTGAACCCGCGGCACACGGTCGGCAAGATCATTTCCGGGCCGATGGAGATCAACGACATCAATCCGGAGGGCGGTCGCGAGAAGCGCGTCCGCGAGCTGCTGGAGATCGTGGG
>NZ_JBSFLQ010000042.1:0-63052 GCF_053599115.1 Streptomyces sp. NPDC001020
GAACGTGAAATCGGCCGCCGGACTGGCGGTGACAGCCTGCGGAGCGCCGGTAAGACCAGAACCCGTTCTGGCGCAGCGTGAAGAAACAGGAAGCCAGGGAATCCCACACGGGAACCGTGCCGCGTAGCGGCACGGCAACCCGTGGGACGGCCAGAATCCTCGGGCTTCAGCCCGAGGAGCATGTCAAGCGCTCTTCGGTGCCGCCTGCTGCACGACCTCGAAGGACCACAGGGTGGACCCGCTCGCGGCCGGCTTCGGGTGCTCGCCGCTCGCCGGGCCACCACCCTGGTGGGCCGCCTTCATGGGGCCCTCCATCCACGCGTGGAAGGACTCCTCGTCACGCCACCGCGTGTACACAAGGTAGTTGTCGGTGCCCTCGAGGGGCCTCAGGAGTTCGAACCACTCGAATCCGTCGGAGCTCTCCACGGCATGGGCGCGGGAGGCGAACCGCTTTTCGAGTGTCTCCCGGTGCTCGGCGGGGACGGTCAGTACATTGATCTTGACTACGCTCATGGCCCTATCCTGCCGCACGGCGGTCGGCGGACGGGGAGCGGCTCGTCCGTGACGTGGCCGCTCGGACGCCCGGCCCGGGCCACGACGAACTCAGTTGTGGCATGTCACGTGCAGCCGGGCCCAGGAGGTGTTGGCGTACCCCTTGGGGTTCCACACGGTCGCCGGTGATTCCGGCTGGACGGCTGCGGTGGAGTCCCAGGCCCGGGCGACCAGTTCCGTCCGGCCCGCGGGCAGGGTGAGGGTGGCACGCCAGTGCTGCCACGTCCATGGATTCTCCGGTGCGTCCAGATCGGCGCGGATCCAGGTGGTGCCGCCGTCGCCGGACACGTCCACGCGGGTCACTGTCCGGTCGTCCCCGGCGAAGGCGAAGCCGGTGACGTGGGCGGCCCCTGCCGGCAACTGCGTGCCGTTCTCGGGTTGCAGGATGGCGCAGTGGATGGCGATCGGGCCGAGAGGGATGCCGTCGCCGGGTGTCCTGTTGTGCGGATCGGCGTCGGGGGGCAGGACGCTGTAACCGGTTTGGAAGTAGTTGTCGCTCGGTTGCGCCTGGGCGGTGATGCGCTGGAGCCATTTGACGCTGCGGGCACCGATCCAGCCCGGGACGACCAGGCGAAGGGGGGCACCGTGTGCGGTGGGCAGTGCCTGGTCGTTCATGGCCCAGGCCAGGAGTACCTCTTCGGAGGTGGCTTTCGCCGTCGGGAGGGAGGCGCCGAACGGTTGCGGAGGGTCGGCCTCCTGTGACACGTCGGCGCCGGTGAAGGCGATGTGCGCGGCCCGGTCCTGCAGCCCGGCCTCGGCCAGCACCTTGGCCAGACTCACTCCGCTCCAGCGTGCGGTGGAGGTGGCTCCCGGGCCCCAGGGCTGCTGGCCTGGGATGTCGCGGAACCGCATCAGATCGGCGCGCCGATTGCCTGCGCACTGCAGTGTCGCCACCACGGTCCGCTGGGGGAAGCAACGCTGCAGATCGTCCATCGACAGCTCGAGGGGGCGGTCGACCAGGCCGTCCACCCGCAGCCGCCAACTCGCGGCGTCGATACGGGGGATCGGCCCGTGATTGCGGCCGTAGAAGGTGTCCAGGGGGGTGATGTGGTCCAGGAGCGCGCCCGGAGGTGGTTCGGCGTTGAAGGGATCCACTTCATGGACCACCATGTCGCCTCGTTTTTCCCACATATTCATGAGGCTACTATCTTCGAACTCGCCCGGATCGGCAGTTCTGTCGGCCCGTCATGACACGGCGGGTGGGGACCTCACCCCTCCTCAGCTCTCGGGAACGGTGAGTGCATCGGCAGCAAGAACCTCTTCGTTCGCCTCGTCGACCAGCGAGACGCGAACTGCCGGGCTGGGTGTGGTGTCGATGCTCGCCCTGGGGTCCAGGGCGAACAGCACGCTCACGGGATGGGTGCCGCGAGCGTCCGCGTACGCGCCCGAATAGCGCAGTACACGCCATCCCTCGTCGTCCCAGTGGTCGAGCAGTGCCGAGCGGACCACCGGTCGCGCGGCCTGCCAGGCCAGAGAGTGCTCCAGCAGTTCCACGGTCGCGTCGACCGGCACGTGTGCGGCGGCCGACGACGGCAGTGGGTTGCCGAACACCCTGAGCCTGGCCTTGCGCAAGGGCAGCAGCCACAGGTGGTCCAGGTCGGAGGAGACGGCGAGCAGCAGTGCCGCCGTGGCCAGAAGGAAGACCGAGGATGCGGCCGGGTGTCCCGAGGCCTCCGACCACCAGGCGGTGTCCGCGGTGGCCGCCGCCAGACCGCCGACCACGACGAGCCCGGCCCGGCCGAAGGAGCGCACGCCGATGGGTCCCTCGGTGCGGGCGCTGCACCCGCAGGACGACTCGGGTGCGGTGGTCTTGGCGTAGGCCAGGTAGCCGGTGAATCCGAGGCCGAGCGCCGCGGTGGCGGCTCCGGGAACGGCCGCGGTGGGGGTGACCAGCAGCGCGGTGGCAAGGACGAGTTCGATCCCGCCCAGGATTCGCAGAGCGCGTGTGGCCCGCCGACCGTCGTGGAGCACCCGTACGAGCACTGTGTCCGCGGCCAGCCGGGCGGTATGCCGTCCGAAGAGCTTGCCCGCGCCGGCCGGTGCCAGCAGCAGCCCGCAGACCAACGGCGCGAGGTCGGAGACGACCCGGATCATGGTGGCGCCTCCTTCAGTGCCCGAGGGTCACGCGAGCGACGTCGATGTGGTTGTCCGCGGGTCGCCAGGCGCCGAGTACCTGCGCGGTCTGGCCGATCCGCATCCGCGACAGGTCCGAGGTCAGCGCGCCGCCGTGGTAGGAGGCGGTGGTGATGGCGGGTACGATCCGGCCCACCAGTTCGTGGTCGTTGTGGGCGAGGTGCAGCCGGTCCTTGGCGATGCCACGGATCGTGCAGTAGACGTTCACGATGTTGACCCACACCGCGTCAGCGGCGATCGTTCCGTCGGGCATCGTCACACCGCGGGCGTAGAGCCCGTCACCCACCTCGACCGCCTCAGCGGTGGTGGTGTGCAGCTTCCAGACGCTGGTGGCGTTGGTCAGCTGGATGAGGTGCCGTTCCCCGTGCGAGCCGGCGACGTCCAGCGTGCTGCGGTTGATGGCGACAACGCGTCCCTCGGCGAACGCGGCGGGGATCGCCGGGTCGAGCGAGGGCATCGGCTCGGCGAAGGCCGCGTCGGCGTCGAGGCCGCCCAGTGCGGTCGCGCCGACGATGGTGGCGCCGCCGATGGCGGCCGTGGTGAGGAAACGTCTCCGGTCCAGACGGCGTTCACCGGACTCCTGGCTGTGGTTCATGTTGCCCCTCCTGCTGTGTCTTCTCTCTCTGCGGAGCTGTTCCTGATCCGTTGTGAGGTGCGGGCCGGGATCACTCGTAGATGTAGACGGGCAACTTGCCGGAGCTGAGGCTGCCGATCGCGGAGAACGCGGCCGGGGTCAGGTCGATGACTCGGTTGGTGCGACACGTGCCGTTGCAGCATGCCGCCTCACCGCAGAAGCTCTGGGTGCGCGGACCGCAGTCGGCGAGTGTGACGCAGACCGTGGCGCCGGAGCACTGGTGACGGACGTTCATCACCGAGCCGCATCCGCGGCGCGGCATGTTCTCCCCGCACAGGTCGGGCCGGGTGATGTTCCAGCAGGCCGAGGACAGGTTGGGCCAGGCGGCCATGTTCTTGGCGGACTGGCACGTACTGCACGCGCCGGTGCCGGCGCTGCCGCACGAGCCCCAGGCGTTGCCGCAGCAGAACCAGGTGGCTTCGCCCGCCCAGAGGGAGGTGGATCCGCAAGCCATAACTGTTCCCTTCGCGTTGGCCAGGTCGCTCATGATGGACCTGTGCATGACAATTCAATGTTGTGCGACGGCGCTCACGGCGCTCGAATGTCGCACCGGGTGTCGGGGTGTGGGGGAGTCGCGGCGGTGTCGGGGAGCGACTCCATTTTGCGCGCACATGACAAGCATGTAGCCGTGCCTTTATGGATGGAGCGAGATCGTTCCGTGCTGTGCCATGCCGATGATGCGGTGGACCTTGCGCTGGCGGACAGCCCGGACGGGCCTCTTGCAGCGCCGTGTGCGTCGGAGGAAACGGCAATGCAGGTGGAACACAGCCATGATGCCGTGTCTCTCCACGCGTCCGGAAGTAGGCGTACGAAGCCAATCCGCTCCGGCCGCCGGATCCGTGAACGGCCCAGCACGCGATTGCCCTGCTGCGAGCCTTCGGGTGGCCGGTGATCAGCCCGGCCACCCGCAGACTCCTCACGGTACGTCAGTCGGCTCCCACGGTCGCCTGCGCGTGTGCTCAGCGAAAGGCCGGCTGCCCGGTGACCGCCTGGCCGACGACGAGCGTGTGCATCTCGACGGTTCCCTCGTAGGTCAGCACGGACTCCAGGTTGTTCATGTGCCGGATCACCGGGTACTCCAGGGAGATGCCGTTGGCCCCGAGGACGGTACGCGCGGTGCGGCAGATGTCCAGCGCCTCGCGGACGTTGTTGAGCTTGCCCAGGCTCACCTGCTCGGGCCGCAGCGTACCGGCGTCCTTGCGCCGACCCAGGTGGAGAGCCAGCAGCACACCCTTGGTGTACTCGAGATACATGTCGGCGAGTTTCTGCTGGGTCAGCTGGAACGCCCCGATCGGCTTGCCGAACTGGGTTCGCTCGACGGCGTAGGACTGGGCGGCGTACAGCGACGACCGGGCCGCGCCCATCGCTCCCCAGACGATGCCGTAACGGGCCTCGTTGAGGCAGCTGAGAGGGCCCTTGAGGCCGCGGACCTCGGGAAGGGCGGCGTCCGCGGGAAGGCGTACCGCGTCGAGGACCAACTCGCTGGTGACGGACGCGCGCAGGGACAGCTTGTGCTTGATCTCCGGGGCCGAGAAGCCCGGAGTGTCGGTGGGTACCACGAAGCCACGTACGCCCTCATCGGTCTGTGCCCACACCACGGCAACGTCGGCCACACTGCCGTTGGTGATCCACATCTTGCGGCCGTCGAGGACCCAGTCGTCGCCGTCGCGCCGCGCGCGGGTGCGCATGCTGCCAGGATCGGAGCCGACGTCGGGCTCGGTGAGGCCGAAGCAACCGATCGCCTCGCCGGCGGCCATGGACGGAAGCCAGCGCTGCTTGTGCTCCTCGCTGCCCCACTTCCAGATCGCGAACATCGCCAGCGATCCCTGCACCGAGACCAGGGAGCGGATGCCGGAGTCGGAGGCCTCCAGTTCCAGGCAGGCCACCCCGTATTCGGTGGCCGACATGCCGGCACAGCCGTAGCCCTCCAGGTGCATACCGAACACGCCCAGCGCCCCGAGCTCCTTGGCCAGACCGCGGATGTCGGGGATGGTTCCCCGTTCGAACCAGTCGGCCACGTAGGGGTCGATCGACTGGGCGCACAGTTGCCGTACCGAGGCGGCGACGGCCTTCTCGTCAGGGGTGAGCAGGTCGTCCAGGCCTGCGGGGTCGCGGGGGTCGAGCGGGGGGAGTGCGGCCGGGGAATTCATGAGGTCTCCTCCTGTGACGGCTCGGCGAGCCAGCGGCGGACGTCGGCGCTGTGTTCTCCGAGACGAGGTGGTGGTCGGTAGCTGGTGACCGGGGTTGCCGAATAGGTGATGGGGTGCCGGATCTGACGGGGCGAGGAAGACCCGACCGAGACGGTCGGTTCAAGGCCGAGCGCCTCGGCCAGCGCGATGCCGGAAGCGAGGTCACCGACCCTCCCCGCCGGAACACCGACGGCGGTGAGCCGCTCGGCCCATGCCTCGGCGGTGTCGCGCACGAGGCGTTCCTCGAGCGCTTGGACGAGCTCGCGGCGGTTGGCCACCCGGGCCGGATTGGTCGCGAAGCGTTCGTCATCGGCCAGGCCCGGCGACCCCACCACCTCGGCGAGTCGACCGAACTGCCCGTCGTTCCCGCAGGCGACGGCGAGCAGGTCGTCCTTGCAGCGCAGTGTTTCGTACGGCGCTATCGACGGGTGCCTGTTACCCATCCGCCCGGGGGCCCGACCGGTGGCGAGGTAGGCCGAAGCCTGGTTGGCGAGCGAACCGAGCAGACTGGACAGCAGGTTGACCTCGACACGTTGGCCCTCCCCGGTGCGCTCACGGGCCTGGAGCGCCGCGAGGATGCCGATGGTGGCGTCCTTGGCGGTCAGTACGTCGACCAAGGCCACGCCGGCCTTCGTCGGCTCGGAGCCCTCATCGCCGGTGATGCTCATCAGCCCACCCACGGCCTGGACGAGGAAGTCGTAGCCCGCCAGCGCCGCACCGCCGCGGCTGCCGAATCCGGTCACCGAGCAGTACACGACGCGCGGATTGGTCCGGCGGACGGATTCGTAGCCCAGGCCCCGGCCGGCGAGCGCTCCGTCCTTGAAGTTCTCCACCAGGACGTCGGCACGGTCGGCCAGCGTCCGGGCCAGCCGGAGGTCCCCGGCGTCGTTCAGGTCGAGGGTCACCGACCGCTTCGACCGGTTGGCGCACTCGAAGTAACTGCTGGAGTCGGTGGTCCACGGCGGACCCCACGCGCGGGTGTCGTCGCCGGAACCAGGGCGCTCCACCTTGATGACGGTGGCCCCCAGGTCCGCCAGCATCACTGAGGCGAGCGGGCCGGCCAGAACGCGGCTGAAGTCGGCGACGACGACGCCGTCGAGCGGCAGCGGCATCATCGTCCTCCCCGCTGGTCCTCACGTCGTCCGTCGACGCGTCGCGGTAGGTTCCACGGGTTGTCGGCACGCACCGCGAGGGGCAACCACGCGTCCGGTGCGGACTGGTAGGTCACGGGTCTGACGAAGCGGTCCAGGGCGGCCGCGCCCACGGAGGTGGCCGCGGCGTTCGACGTGGCGGGCCAGGGACCACCGTGGTGCTGGGCCCAGGTGTAGGAGACACCGGTCGGCCAGTCGTTCACGGTCACCCGCCCCACGGTCCTGGTGAGCGCCTCCACCAGCCAGGGGGCGTCGGGGTCGGCGTCGTCGCCGGTCACGACGGTGCCCGCCAGACTGCCCTGGAGCGCGCCGAGCGCTGAGCGCAGTTCCTGGTCGTCGGCGTACTCGACGACCACCGCGACGGCTCCGAAGCACTCCTCCAGGAGCCGACTGCCCGTGCGCAGTGCCGTGATCGGCGCCGAAAGGACCGCGGCCGGCGCGCCCCAGCCAGGTCCCGTGCCGGCGACGCTGCGTACGACAAAGGCGCCTGCCGTCACCATGTCGAGGAGACCACGCTCGACCGAGGCGGCGATCTCCTCGGTCAGCATCAGCGGTTGCGGGGCCGCCTGCGCCAGTGCGTCACCGACGACCCGTGCGGCATCGTGCCCCGCGGGAACCAGCAGCAGACCCGGCTTGGTGCAGAACTGTCCGGAGCCCATCGTGAACGACCCCACGAAGCCGCCCGCGACGTCCTCGATGCGTGCGGCGGCGGCTGGGGTGACCACGACGGGGTTCACCGTGCCCATCTCGGCGTAGACAGGGATCACTCGCTCGCGTTCGTTCGCCAGCCGCCACAGTGCCAGTCCGCCTGCCTGTGAGCCGGTGAACGCCACCGCGGCGATGCCCTCCGCGCGCACCAGGTCCACCCCCGCCTGGCGCCCGGCTACCAGTGCGAAGGTGCCCTCGGGAGCGCCGGCCTCGAGGAGCGCCTGCTCAGCGATCTGCGCCAGTCGCACGCTGAGCGTCACGTGTGCCGGGTGCGCCTTCACCACGACCGGGCAGCCCGCCGCGAGAGCGGAGGCGGTGTCGTTGCCGAGTACGGAGAAGGCGAACGGGAAGTTGCTCGCCCCGAACACGGCGACCGACCCGACCGGGTGGTTGACCCGGACGAGACGAGGGGACGTCGCGGTGGCCTCGTCGACGGCGACCCCCAGATACGATCCCTCCGCCGCCACGTCGCCGTAGAAGCGAAGCTGGCCTGCGGTGCGCGCCACCTCCGATGTCAGCCGGGCCGCCCCGAGTCCGGTCTCCTCGTCGGCAAGCGCCACCAGTTCCTCGGCGTGGCTCTCCAAACCGTCCGCGACAGCACGCAACCATGTGCGCCGCCGAGCAGGCGCCGCACCGGCCACCGCCGGTGCCGCTCCGGCCGCTTGATCCACCACGGCGCGTACGACCTCCGGGGGCGTGTCCGCGACCGTGCCGACCGGCCGGCCGTCGTAGGGCCGAAAGCTCGTGGTCGTGTTCATCGCACGTCCTTCCCTTCCTGCTCGAGGACGGCCAGCGCGCCGCCCGGTCCTGAGGGTGCGCCCTTGCCCGACGGCATGATCTTCTCCGTTCGCTCGGGACGGCACGACGGTACGGAGAACGCACGCATCCCTCACTGGATAAAATGCACTTTCACAGTCCTCGATTGGATAGATTGCACAGGAGGGGGTCATGGCGGTCCCGACGGTTGCCTCGCTGTGCCGGACTCTGGGAACGGACCTCACTGCGGCTCCCGGATTCACCGTGTCAGCGCGGGAGGTGTCCGCCGTCCACATCAGCGAGCTGCTCGACCCGGCCGGCTACCTGACGGGCGGAGAGCTGCTGCTGACAACGGGCCTGTCGCTTCCCAAGAACAAGCTCGGCTGCGAACGCTATGTCGGCCGTCTGGTGCAGGCGGGACTGAGCGCGCTGGCCCTCGGGCTGGGCCCCGTGCACACCGAGATTCCGGCGCCTCTCCTGGCCGCCTGCCGAAAGCTCGGTCTCCCTCTGCTCATGGTCCCGGCGCCCACGCCGTTTCTTCGCATCACGAAGGCCTACTGGGCCGCCGTGTCCCGCTCGGCCGAGCAACGTCTCAAGGACGTCCTGGCGACACAGCGCGCGCTCGTCGACGCGGCTGCGTCCGCGGATCCGGTCACCACGGTGCTGCGCACCCTGAGCCGTTCCCTCGACGCGTGGGCAGCGGCGTTCTCGTCGACCGGTGAGGTCGACCAGGTGGTCCCCGCCTCAGCCGCTGCGGAGGCCGAGCGGGTGAGGAGGGAGATCGTGCGGCTGGAGGGCGCGAGTGCGCACTCCGCGGCCTCGTTCTCCACCGGCTCGGCGGCAGTGATCGTGTTCCCGCTGGCTGTGCAGGAGCGAGCCGCCGGGTTCCTCGCGGTCGGCACCTCCGCACCGCTGGATCCCGCGCGGCGAAGGGCCGTGCTGACGGCGTCGGCCCTGCTGAGCCTGGATGCCGTGCGACGCTCCCGCGCCGAGTCCGTGGCCGACGAAGGGCAGCGCTGCGTCGGACTGCTGGTCGACTTCGGATTCGTGGAGGCGGCGCGGCGGCTCGCTGCCGCGGTGCGGGCACCGAGCCCACCGGACCACGTGCGTCTCCTCGCACTGCGCGGCCGGGAGAGCGACATCCTCACCAGTGTGGTGCGCAATTGGTGTTCCGAGACGATCGCCCTCCAGACCGACCGTCACACCGCCTGGTTCCTGATCCCCGCGGACCACCCGCCGACCACGCGCCTGGAGAAGGCCGTGGGGCGGGCCGATCCCGAGACGGCGGCTGTCCTGTCGGAAGTGGTCCCGGTCGAGCAGACATCAGCGGTCCGAGCCGTCGTCGCCACGACGTTGGGAGGCCTCGCATCGGGGACGCGGCTGCTGGCGTCCGTGTCCGCGGGACCGTACAACGCCGATCTCGCCGCACGCCTGGCCGACGCCTCCGACCGACTGACCGATGTCCTGCGCCAGACCCTCATCGGTTACCTGCGTCACCACGGCCAGTGGGAGGCGGCCTCCCGCTCGCTCGGCGTCCATCGCAACACGCTCCGGCATCGCATCGCCCGGTGCGAAGCCCTGCTGGAGGCAGATCTCACCAACCCGGACGTCACAGCCGAGTTGTGGCTGCTGCTTCGCCGGCGCGGGGTGGCGTAGAGGGCCCGATCTCGCCCGAGGTCGTCAGGAACACCGTGCTCGGCGGGCGGCAGCCGGGTGCGCCAGGAGCTGCACGTCGACGCACACGTGGTCGGCATCCCCCTCTCGTACCGGCGTGGGCGCCGCCGTGCCGACGCCGGGCCACCTCGGTCGCGTCAGGAAGGCCTGACCGAGTCGAGATGGGCGAACACCACCACGTTGGCCTCGTAGTCGTGGACGCTGCGGTTGTAGTTTCCGCCGCAAGTGATCAACCGCAGTTGAGGGGTGCGAGCGTTGCCGTAGACCCGAGCGTCGGGGAAGGAGGCCTTGTTGAAGGTTTCGACGGAATCGACGATGAAACCGGCGACGGAGCCGTCCGCGCGGGTGATGTCCACCTTGCTGCCCGGCCTGAGGGTGCGGAGGAAAACGAACACCGCTGGTCCGGTCTTGGTGTCGACATGACCCACCACGATGGACGTCCCCGGCTCACCGGGGGAGGCACCGTCCTTGTACCAGCCCACCAGGTTGGCGTTTTTCACGGGCGGCGCGTTCAACTGCCCCGAGGCGCTCAGAGAGAGTGGGGTGAACGGCGCATTCACCGCGATCTGTGGAATAACGATCCTCTTCGGTGCAGACCGCGGCAGACGCTTTCTCGTAGCGGGTTCCGGCGTGTTCGACCCTGGCTTCGACGGAGCGACGGCCGCGGGAGGTACGAAGGCTGCGGGCGGGGCCGGTGGCGTGGGATCCGCCGGGCCTGCCAGC
This sequence comes from Streptomyces sp. NPDC001020, assembly GCF_053599115.1. Taxonomy (NCBI): domain Bacteria; kingdom Bacillati; phylum Actinomycetota; class Actinomycetes; order Kitasatosporales; family Streptomycetaceae; genus Streptomyces; species Streptomyces sp. NPDC001020. The sequence goes on from NZ_JBSFLQ010000042.1 coordinate 10,521, forward strand.
GAGTTGTGGATGAGCAGAGCACCCAGCCCAACGGCTGCGGCCGGCCATACCAGAGCACGGCTGACAACACGGAACACCGGTCTGCTCGGGGGCTGATTCGGTGGGACCGGTTGTGAGAGGGCCATCGGACAACGCCTTTCATCGACTGGGCGGCGGTCAGACTTCAGCGGGTTGAGAAACAGCCGGCGCCGGCTGCGCGGTCGCGGCCGCCGGCGCCCTTTCCAGGGCGACAGCGGCCGCGACCGCACAGCAACCGGCGAGCGTCGACCGATCAGGCGGTCGCACCCTTCGACGTGCTCCGGCGGCGCAACATGTAGGCACCCGCCCCGAGACCGCCGAGCAACAGCACCGAACCCGCGGCCAGCCCGTTGCCGGACTCCGCCAGCCCGCCGCCGCCGGCGTGCACGCCACCGTGGGGGTGGTTGTGCCTCTTCCCGTGGTGCTCTCGGTGGTGACGGCCGTGTCCTTCCTCGCCGCCTGCCTGCTCGTCTTCGTCGGCGCGCTCCTGGCTGTCCTCCTCGCTCGAGTCATCGCCGTCTTCGGTCTTGGCCATGGCCAGGGCGCCGCCGCCGGCGTGCACGCCACCGTGGGGGTGGTTGTGCCTCTTCCCGTGGTGCTCTCGGTGGTGACGGCCGTGTCCTTCCTCGCCGCCGGACTGCTCCTCCTGGGCGGCGCTCTCCTGGCTGTCCTCCTCGCTCGACTCGTCGCCGTCTTCGGTCTTGGCCATGGCCAGGGCGCCGCCGCCGGCGTGCACGCCACCGTGGGGGTGGTGCCTCTTCCCGTGGTGCTCGTGACGGCCGTGCTCTTCCTCGCTGACGGATCGCTGGTCGTGGTCGGCGTGCTGCCCACCCTTGTGCCTGTCGTGCCCTTCGTTGACGTAGGAAGTACCGCCGTTCGAAGCCCGAAGCTCAGCCACCGACAGGGCGTGCGCGGCGGGAGCGGAAAGCGCGACGGCCGCGGCAACCGCCGCGGAGGCGAAAATGGTCCGGGTCACTCGCATCAGAGGTAGTCCTTTCGCCGCCGCCGCGAAGGCCGGCACCACGCCGGCACAGCGGAATCGCGGCAGCAACGTCATTACTTCAACCTGATCATCAGCTCAAACCACCGTAAGACACGACATATGCCTCAGCTCGTACTCCCTCCGAGTGCCTCCAGGCCGAAAAGTAACCCGGTCGGCAGCACCCCATCCGCACCAGCGGCACGAGGTCCGTCGCCTTACAAGCGTGCTCTCGTGAAAGGCCGCGTGACGCGCCCAAACGTGGACATGACGAGGCGTCAGGTCTGCTCTGCTCCTGCTATCGGCCTCGTGTGACACAGGTTGGCGAGCCTTGCGCAAGGCGGGTGGCAACCAGCTGCCGTCTGAGCCCTAGTGACTGTGCGTCTGCTCCGCAGTTCGCATCCCATCGCCGCACACGAGCTACGCGGTGATTGCAGGGGAGTTGATGCAGCGCGCGCATGGCTGCCACGAGTGGAGAGTGACCGACGAGCCGGTGGATGGGTGGCGCAGGGGCGGTCCGCGCGTAGTGGCGGTGCAAGGTATGCCCACGCATGGCTGACGTCAGCCTCTGCTGGGGAGTTGACGGTGAGCGCAAAGCGTCACGTGATGGCGAGCGTCAATTTCTGCGGGAAAACCAGCATTACGTGTGCGGCCCCCACTGCCCCTACGAGCTCAATGCCGAGTGCTCGCCCTCGTCACCATCGACGCGACCCTCATCGGCTACCGGAGGCTCCGCAGCCGAGCCGGCGTCCGATGCGACGGGAACGAGTTTCACCATGGGGAACTTGCGTGACGTCTTGCTCTCGTACTGCGCACTGGCAGGCCAGTACTCCGACCAGATCCCGTAGAGACGCTCCCACTCGGGCGATGTGTGCGTCACGACGGTAGGCGTCGCGCTGAGGACGCGCTCGCCCACCTCGATCGTCACCTCGGACATCTCGGCGACATTGCTCACCCACGCCGGATCCTTCTCCGCGCCGCGCGAGGAGCCGCAGACGAGAAAACTCTCACCGTCGGCCGCATACACCAGAGGGTTCACCCTCTGCTGGCCGGTGCGGCGGCCGACCGTGTGCAGGAGCAGCAGTTGCTTGCCTTCGAAGTGGCCACCCACGACCCCGCCCTGTGCCCGGAACTGGCCGATGACCCGCGCGTTCACCTCGTTCACGTCGCCCATGTCCGCCTCGTTCCGCCGAAGACCTGAATGCCTATTAGCTAACCAGTGAGTCACGCGGCTGCGCCGAGCCACGCCGGACCAGTGCGAAGGACGTCCTTCTGACTGGCGTACGGCACCAGGGCGTGCTCTCGGGGTTCCAGGGTGTCAACCCAGGCGGCTCGGGTCACCCGCAGGACCGCACCGCTGGATCCTGGCCGGTCCTACGGCACCTTGTACGTCTCCCCGTAGACCTTCCACACGAGGGGCGTCTTGAGGTCCATGTTGCCGTCGTACAGCCACTGCCGCTGGGCAGTGTCGACACGGGTGGTGTCGATGTCCGGCTTCTTCTCCCGCATCGCCTTGAGACGGATGTCGAGGAAGAGGTCCAGGTACTTCTTCTCGCTGCCGCCCTGGGACGGGCTGTGCGCCTCGTTCAGTGTGCGTTCACGCAGACCGTAGAAGCCTTCCGCGTCGGTGCCGGGACCATGGAAGACCATCGCGTCGTAGTAGATGAACTGGCCGAGTGTGCCTAGGCCGTCGAGCTTGGCGAGGCGGACCGCAGGGTTGAAATAGACGCGGTCGCGCTCCTCGACCTGCGCCTTGCGGAAGGCCGGCACCTTCGCCTCCGCCTTCCAGGCTGCCGGGAAGCCGCCCAGGCCCTCGTGGGAGTCGGTGCCGTCCACTTTGCGCAGCGCGGGCAGATAGCGGGCCAGGCCGTTGTCCGGGTGGGCCTTCGTATAGCGCTCGACCAGGGTGAGCAGGTCGTGGGTGCCGGTGCAGAAGCCGACGATGCCGGCGGTGTAGCCCTGGCCGTCGCCGATGTCCTCGATGTAGCCGAATGCGCTGCTCCAGTCGAGGGTGGAGTTCTCGGCGCTGGCCACGATCTGCTGCGCCAACTCCTTCTTGGCGGGGGCCGCGAGGCCTGGAGGCAGGTCAGCGATCACCTTGTCGTCCTCGGCCCGCTCGGCCCGTACCTTGGCCTCCTCGCGGGAGAGCCGGGAGGCGGACGTGGGCTGCTTGCCGTCCGAACCGTCCTCATGGGCGGGCGCGAAGACATAGAACGCCGCGGTGACGACGACGGGAATGGCCGCGAATGAGAGACAACCGGCTCGGTTCATGCCGCACAGAGTACGGTCGTGACCAAGGCCGATGTGGCGGGTTTGCCGTCTGATGCCCGCCGATGCCGGCCCGTGCCGGAATTTTCAGGGCTTGACGGCGATCGCCCGAACCTCAGAGCAGCCCTGGTGCGTCGCTCCCGGCCCCTTCCCTGCCGACCGGGCCCGCGTCACGGTCGGTGGGGGCTGTGGCGGAAGGTCTCGGCCACCGCTGTGTTCACCACGATGACGACCGCCATGACCCGCGCCGCGATGGGGTGCCCGACTCCGTACAGAGCAGCAGCACCACCGCCGAGCACGACCGCCTTGACGACGAGCACGAGCGGTAGGCTCGGCCTGTACTTCGCCTTCGGTGCGGCGAACAGCGCCCACAGCACGATGGCCAGGAGAGGCGTTCCGGCGGCCGGCAGTATGCGGAGGACATCGTTGTGGCCTACGGTAGACCCCCACCACCCCAGGCACACGAGCGCGGCGAGCTCAAGCAGGAACGCCAGGACCTCGTTGGCGGCATACCAAGGCCGATCACTGTCCAAGGCCGTGCTGTTGGCATCCCCCACCATGACACCTCCCGCTGTGTGGGGCGCCAATCATGGCACAGGGCCATTGGTGTGATCGGGCGCCAGGTGAACTCACGCAGGAGGAACGTGATCCGGCAGCCGCTGCCGGCCGACAGCGGCTGCCGGACGGTCCAACAACGTGAGGACCGGACCGGCTGCCGCCGCAAGGGCAGCGCGCTGCTCAACGGTCCTACTCGCCCTGCCCCGACTGCGACTCGCCCTTGGCCGATGCAGCCGTGCGACCGGCCGCGTCGGAGGCGGCGTAGAAGACGGCCGCGCCCTGCTTGGTGCGCTGAGCCTTGTTCTTGGCCACGAGACCTTCGAGGGTGTTGCGCACGACGGTGGTCTTGATGCCGCGCTCGGGATGAGCCGTGCCGAGCACGGTCGCGACTTCCGCGGCGGAGCGCGGTTCACCCTGCTCGATGAGGTGGTCGCGGACCAGTTCGACCAGCGTGGGCTTGGTGTTCTTCGCGGCTGCGACCTTGGCCGCGGGCTTCTTGCCGACCGGCTTCTTGCCGGCCGGCTTCCGGGCTGCCGAGCGCCCCTGCGCGGTAGCGGCCTTCTTCACTCGCGTCCGCTTGCCCGTGCCGGTCTCGGCGACGGCCTCCTTACGGGGAGCGGGCACGGTGGCGCCGTCCGGGGCCGGTACGGGTGAAGCACCCAGTGCCTGTTGCACGTTGACGAGCACGGAGTGGTCGTGCCGCAGGGCTGCGAGCCGTTCCTGCAGTGCGGCGATCTCCGCGCTGACGCGGTCCTGCTCCTTGGCGTTGCGTTCGAGGTCGCTGATCACCTGGGCGGCGTACTGCGATGTCAGTTCAGTGGTGGCGGTCGTGCTCTGCGACATGGTGTCGTCCTCTCTTCGGTTTCGTGGCCGCTGTACAGCGGCTTGGCACAGGCATGAGATATCCGGGCGCATGCCTTCTCGGGCTCGACGGAGTGGCGGATTTGGTGACCACCGCGAGCGGCCCGGGATAAAGATGGTACGGATGTGTGGAGTCTGTTGCTCTTCTCGAGTTATGTCTTGCGCTCAACCGGAGCTTTAGAGTGTTGATGTGCCAGGCACCTGTGACGCACTTCGGAGTGGGTTGGTGTGCACTCGTGGGGAGCTGCCACAGGGCGTCGTCGGTGTCTCGATTGCGCTGACCGGCGGTCAGGAGGCGGAAACGGCCGACGGCCAGGTCGGCAAGTCTAACGGTCCGATGGAATGAGCTTCCGCCCGGGTCTGGAACATGCCTTCTGCCGGGAGATCTCTCGTACACGTACTCGTTCTGCCGTCAATTCACCTTGACCCGCCATGTGCCCGAGAGTGCCGACGGGCCACCTCACGCCACACCAGTGCGAGCACTGCCTGACAAGCACTGGACTACCTTTCGTTTTCTTGAGGCGTTCGTGTTCACAGCGGTGGGTTCCGTGCCATGGACGCATCCCGGAGACCGGCCACTGCCGAGAAACCGCGCGGTGTCGGCCTGCGACTGACGGCCGCCGACGTCGCTGCTCGAGATGCTGTCGTCGCCGACGTGGACTGCTCCATCGGCGGCGCCCCATGCCCGACCGCCTCCGACGACCGCGGCTTCTCATCCAGCGTGAGTTCAACTCGGGTGCCAAGAACGGCTCTCTGACCGACCTGATCGTGCTCGGCGGCAGTGCGGCCGTCGAAAAGGCGGCCAACGACGTCGGACACGACGTCGAGGTCCCCTTCGTCCCGGGCCGCGTCGACGCGACCGAGGAGCTCACCGACACGGCGTCGTTCGCCGCGCTGGAGCCGACCGCCGATGGGTTCCGCAACTACGTCGGCAAAGGACACCGCTTACCGGCCGAGTACCTGCGGCTCGGCCGGGTGAACCTGCTTACGCTGAGCGCCCCACCTCGACCGGCTCGACCTCGTCTGATCACGATGGCCAGGCCGGCCCGTGCCTGCCGGCCTGGCCGTCCTCGGGCCCGAAAACACGACGGCATCGTCCGCCATTCGGCGGTGACGTCTCCGTCAGGCGCTACTCCCCGGGCGCCACGGCGGGCGGAGCCGTCTTCGGCCGCGCCCTGAAGCCACGGCGGCTGCGGAGCAGCAGGCGCCTCGCGGGACGTTCCACCGTCTCGTACAGAACCCAGGACAGGCCGAGGGACACGGCGAACATGACACCGGTGGCGGTCAGGCCCATCAGTAGGCCGAATCGAGGGGAGGTGCCGAGCAGATGGGTGGCGGCCTGCAGCACCAGCAAGTGGATCATGTAGAAGGCGAACGAGAGTTCCCCCAACCGGATCAGTCGGCGCCGCCGCCACATCGAGGGCAGGCCGTGCAGGTCCGCGACGGCCGCCGCCGCGACGAGCAGGGCGAAGCCGATGATGGTGCAGGTCGTGGCCGGGTACCCGGCGGTGACCTGCGGAACCAGGAAGTAGCCGACGACCGCCAGGGCAAGGGAGGCCTCCAGGCCGGGCCCGCGCCACCGGTCGAGGAGTACCAGCCGGGCGACGGCGGCGCCGAGGACGAACTCGGGCAGGCGTGCGGCGGGGAACGAATTCATCGTCTCGTTCAGCCAGTGGTGCGCGTCCACCCAGCCAAGCACCAGGACCGCAAGGACCGACGCCCCGGCAAGCGCTGCTGACCCTCGGACACCGAGACGGCGCAGCACGAGTGCCAGCAGGGGAAAGGCCGCGTAGAAGAACGCCTCGCAGGCCAATGACCAGCTGACCGGGTTCAGCGTCTGCCACCACGGGTGCCACCAGGAATGCACCAGTAGGACATTGGCAAGTGCCTGGGAGGGTGTCGGCTTCGGCTGACGGGCCAGTGTGTAGGCCATGAGCAGCGCGATCGCGGCGGTGACCAGATGGACGGGAAAGATGCGGGCGAAGCGCCGTCGCCAGAAGGTGAGGACGCGGTCGTGTGGCCGCGTGGACCATGCAAGTACGAACCCGGACAGAACGAAGAAGAACGACACTCCATTCGCGCCGGATCCGAACGCCCATGTCGCGATGCGGTCGCCGGTGCCTGTGAAATAGCCGAAGTTGCGCACGTGCAGTCCGAAGACCAGTAGCGCTGCCGCCCACCGAAGTCCCGTGAGAGATGGCAGCAATGACGGCGAAGCCGGCGCGAGGACCTTGGCGGCGGTTGTGGTCGAGGTGGCGGTGGAGGTGGCGGACGGCGTCCGGAGCGCCGTGGTCGCCGTCGTCATCGTGTCACCTTTCGGGGGGCGTTCCAGGGGGGCATGAAGGGGAACGTTGCCCGTTTATCGCCTTTCAGTCCAGTTCCTCAGGCAACCTCACACCGGCGCCGAAGAGCACTGCTGGTCACGGGTCCGGTACGGCTGGGAGTTCACTCGAATGGTCGACCAGTGTTCCGATCCCGCAGGCGCCCTCGGCCGGGGCTGCGCCCCTGGACGCCGACGCGCGCCCCGTGAGGGCACGCCATGGTGGCGTGCCCTCACGGGGCGTTGCCCTTTCAGTCCTGTCCCCGCCCCTTGCCCAGACGCTCCAGTACGGCATGGGCCATGACGTCCTCACCCTTGGCGTTCGGGTGTGCGGGGGCCGCGGGCGAGGTCGGCTGCAAGGGTTCGATCCAGCGGTCCGCGGGCGCCTTGCACATGTCGTGGCCGACGGTGGGCCCGTAGGTGTCGACGTACTCCGCATGATTCTGCTTGGCCACCTGGCGAAGCATCGTGTTGAGTTGCTTCTCGGTGTCCCGCAGATACGGGAAGTCATTCGAGGCGAACGGCACCACGGGGAAGCAGCCGCTGCCGTCGTCCGGCAGGAGGTCCGGGTAGCCGACGACGAGCACCCGGGCCTGGGGGGCCTTGGCCCGCACGGCCTGCAGTACCCGGCCGACCTTCGGTGCGGTCTGCGCGATGTTGACCTTCAACTGGTCGACCCCGGACGAGGTGTAGTGGCGCTGACACGGGTTCCCCGTCGGTTCCTGGATGCCCAGGCCGGCGCAGGTGGCGATGATGGAGCCGAACCCCATGTCGTTGCCGCCGATCTGGACCGTCACCAGATCGGTGTCTCGCTCCACCGCGTTCAGCTGAGGACCATTGGTCCCCTGTGACGTCCACATGTGCTCGGTCGTCGCTCCGCTGCAACTCACGTCCTTGAATGCGGCCGCTCTCCGCTCCGCAGCCACGATCGAGGGGTAATTGTGGTCGGAACGTGCACAGTTCGCGTCCACCTGCTGCGGAATGAGGGGGCCCGAGGTGTAGGAGTCCCCGAGTGACACGTAGTGCAGGGCGCGGCCGGGGCCCCCGGGGTGCGCTGCGGCAGGCACGGTGGAAGCGGCGAGGAGGGTGCAACCACCGAGCGTCGCCGCTACGGTGACCGACCATCGGCGACCGTTCGCCGCTTTACCCGTATGCCTGTCATTCGCCATGAAAGCCCTCCACCTGAGTACGGGATGTCGCGCGGGTCCTGCACCGTGGGGTGCTCGCGCGTTCGACTGGGCTTGTATACCGCCCGGTATGTCTTGAGGGCCAGAGGCGGGAGCCGAGCAGCTGCCGAGCGCGGGCCTCTGCGTAGAGGGCGGTCATTGCTCGGCGATGAGGGAGGGGAGCTTGCGCATGTCGTGGAAGACGGTGGTACCAGGACCTTCGAGCCGTTCGGCCGGGGTGAGTCCACCGGCGTAGCCGAAGGCGCGCATGCCGGCTGCACGGGCCGCCTGGACGCCGGGCCGGCTGTCCTCGACCACCACGCATGCTGCGGGATCGACCCCCATCTCCCGGGCGGCGTACAGGAACAGGTCAGGGGCGGGTTTGCCGCGTGCCACTTCGGTGGCGCTGTAGATGCGCCCGGCGAAGCGTTCGTAGAGGCCGGTGCGGCCGAGCGTGTGGCGCATCTTGTCATGTGATCCGCTCGAGGCCACGCACGTCGGCAGCGCGATGGCGTCGAGCGCCTCCGGCAGTCCCTCGACGGGGGCGAGCCCGGCGTTCACTGCCTCCCGGTGGAGCTGCTCGAACCGCGCCGACCACAGCGAGGCGGTCTCCTCACCGAGTCGGGCGGACACCTGTTCGCGGATCGAGGCGCTGGAGCGGCCGATGAACCGGGCGATGACCTCGTTCTCGGTGAGCGGCCAGCCCAGTTCCGCACCGATGGTGACCTGGACGCGGGCTGCGATGCGTTCACTGTCGACCAGCACGCCGTCGCAGTCGAATATGACGAGTTCAACAGGATTGATCATCTCGGCAGAATAGGCTCTGCCTGGTCATGCCGCTGTGGGATTCCCTTAGTTCTCTGTCGGGACTCGGCAGCGGTCAGTGGCCTGCCGGGATTGGACACCACGCCGGCCGTCGCGGACGGAAGACTCCCCTCTTGGCCGACGGCGTGGCCGCCGCCTCTCCAAGTCCCCGGCGGGTCGGCGCTGGCGCCGGGACCGCATCAGCGCCCGCGCCCCGCCCACCGGGTGATTGTCAGTGCCTCCTCCTACGGTTTGAGCAGTGGGACCCGCCGGACAAGCCACGGGTCCGCCCTGGGGAGAGGTCTGTCATGTCTACCGGGTCCACGGCGTCGACGACGTATCTGGAGCTGTCGCAGGAAGGCGGCGGCGCGCACAAGTTCTACGAGGTGACGGTCGACGGCCAGGTGGTGACGGTGCGGTACGGGCGGATCGGCGCCGGCGGGCAGACGCAGACGACGACGTTCCCGACCGCGGAGAAGGCGCGGACCGCCGCCGCGAAGAAGGTCGGGGAGAAGGTTCGTAAGGGATACGCGCCGGCCATTCCGGGGCAGCGCGCCCCGCGCCCGGTGACTCGACGTCAGGTGACGTCGGCTCCGTCGACCGCGCGCGCTGTGGCACCCGTGCTGTGGCGGTTCCGCACCGGCTCCGCGGCGTTCGGTATCCATGTCGACGACGAGCACTGCTGGGTCGGCAACCAGGCAGGCGATGTCTACACCCTGGATCACGACGGCGGCGTCCTCGCCCGCTTCAATCTGCCGGACGGAGTGAAGTGCCTCGTCGCCGATGACTTCTGGATCTACGCGGGCTGTGACGACGGCAGGGTCTACGACCTGTCCTCGAAGTTGCCGTTCGCCGCGTACGACATCGCGGCGGACGTCGACATCTTCTGGCTGGACATCCACGAGGGCATCCTGAACGTCTCGGACCGCGACGGCCGACTCACTGTCATCGACCACGAGGACGAGCACCAGTGGGCCCGCCGCAGCCAGGGCGAGCACGCCTGGATGATCCGCGCCGACGACCGGGCCGTCTACCACGGCCACCACCGGGGCGTCACCGCCTACGCGCCCGACGGCAGCGGCGAGCTGTGGCACACACCCACGAAGGGTCAAGTCCTGTTCGGCTGGCAGGAGGACGACACCGTGTACGCGGGAACCGCGCACCGCGTGGTCCAGCGGTTGTCGAAGGCGACCGGAGCGATCGAGGCCACCTACGCGTGTGACAGCTCGGTGTACTCCTGTGCCAGCTCACCCAATGGACGGTTCGTCTTCGCCGGTGACGCGGCATCGTCCGTCTACTGCTTCGACCGGGACGGCACCCGCCTGTGGAAGCTCGGCACGGGCGGTGGCTCAGCGCTGTCGATGCAGTACCACGACGAGCGGCTGTACTTGGTGACCACGGACGGCTCACTGGTGTGCGTGGACGCGAGTGAGGCGGCCATCTCCGCGGCGCAGCAGGGCACGGTGCCAGTGGCGCGGGACGTCAAACTCGCCGCCGCGCTGCCGACCTATGCACCCGCCACGGCCGCGGGCGCGGTAGCCACCGTCGCCCACGTTCCCACCGGGGCGGTCATAGTCGAGTGCGCCCAAGAGCGGGGGCGCATGCGCGTGCACGTGGTGTCCGAGGGCTACGACTCCTCGTGGAACGTCCAGTTCCCGCGCGCGATACGGGAGCCCGGGGCCCGCTATGTCGTGGACGCCCTGCACCCGGCGGCCGGCGGCTTCTACCGAGTCCGGGGTGAGATCCGGCGGTTGCTGTGACAGGGGCGGGCGCATTCGTCCGCAGTCTCCGACGAGACCAAGCCCGGACTCGTCCGGCGTGTAGAGATCCGGCAGGGTGAGCTGTTCGACGATCAGCCATTTCAGGGTCGTGTGCAGCAGTTTGAGTTGTCGACCGGTCAGGAGGACGTCAGGAAATAAGCGCTTGCACCCTCGCATCCTGGATGGCTAGGTTCATTCGGGCTGTCCGCGATAGCGGCAGGTCCATCGGCGAGGAGGAGGTGTGCAGCACATGCGCACGAGTGCTGAGCTGTCAAACCCCGGTTCCGACATTCGTCACCTCTCGATGGAGCTTTCGTGTCCCTTCGCATCACCCCGCTGATCGACCCCGAGCACGGCCCTTCCAGCCACCGCCTTGCTTGGCTGGCGTCCGACACCAGCGGAGTCCCTGTCGGGTCAGTGTTTCTGCGGCTGTTCACCAAGCCTGGGCAGGATCACCTTGCCGAGCTCGAACTGCACGTCCACCCGGCCGAGCGCAGAAAAACGGCACCGGAACGCGGCTGTTGAACGCCGCGGTGAACGCAGCCCGTGAGGATGGCCGCCGCTCACTCATCGCACAGGCCGAGCCCGGATCCCCCGGTGCCGGATTTCTGGCGGCGAGGGGCTTTCGCAAGGTCTTGACCTTGAATTTCAGTCGGCTACCCCTGGCCAGCGCGAATGTCGCGGCACTCACGGAGATCACCGAGCAGTCGCATCCCGGCTATCGGTTGTCGTCATGGGACGGCACCGTCCCTGACAGCCTCGCCGAGACGTTCGCGCTGTCACGCCGCGCCATGGACGACATGCCGATGGGGGACACCGACTACGGCACGGTGACCTGGGACGTGGGCCGCGTCCGGGCAGCGGCTGCGGCCATTGCCCAGCGCGGTGATCTGCTGTACACCGTCGTCGTCATCGACGAGGCCGACGGCTCGATCGTCGGATTCACTGAGCTGGTCGTCCCCGGTGACGGCAAGGGAGACGGGCAGCATTACGGCACCGGTGTCCTGCCCGAGCATCGCGGAAACGGTCTGGGGCGCTGGATGAAGGCAGCGGCGATCAGGCAGGTCCGCGAGTGTCACCCCGACCTCGGCGGGCTGCTCACCGACACCGCCGACAGCAACCTCCACATGCGAGCGATCAACGATGAGTTGGGCTATGCACCGACGCATCAAACGATCGAGCATCAACTCGATCTCGCATCACTGTAGTTACTGCGGTTGAACTCGTGGTGTCGTAGAGGTGGTGACGGCTGGTCGTCCGCTCCGCTGTCATCGGGGCGTGCGGTACCCACAAGGGGGGCCAAGGATCTGCGAATCGATGTCCGGTCGGTGCAGCAGTGGCGGCAGAGGTGGAATGAGGGCGGCCCGCGAGGTCTTCGATCACAAGGGTCGGCGTCGCCGCCGCGGCTGAGTGGGGGAGCGCATGGACGGCTGTCTCACCGAGATCGGCCTGACCATCAGATCCCCCTGAACAGTCACACACGACACCATGAGTTCGACCTCATAAGCGCAACATGTGGATGGGCGAGACAACCACCCCGGTGCGGTCAGCGGATCGGCCTCGGCCCCGGACCCCGGGATGACCCGGATCCGACCCGGATCCGACCCGGAAACGCCCCTGGGCGCAATCCAGCTGACGGCGGGCATCGCTAAGGTGGCAGATCGTGAACCGACGAAACTTCCTCGCTCTCGCGGCGTTTTCCGGTCTGCTCGGCACGTCGGGCCTGGTCTCCGGCTGCAGCCCCGGCTCAGGCCGCCGTTCCTTACCGCCGCCCGAACTCGATCTGTCCGCTCCGCTGCGCATTCCGCCGCTGCTGCACCCGAAGCGGGACGCCGACGGGGTTCGGCACTTTGAACTCACGATGCTGAGCGGCCGGTCCGAGATCCTGCCGGGCAAGAAGACCGACACCTGGGGCTTCAACGGGCCCTTCCTCGGCCCCACCCTCCGGGCGAGCCGCGGCGACCGCGTCGCGATGACCGTCCGCAACACCCTCCCCGAGGCCAGCACCGTCCACTGGCACGGCATGCGCCTGCCCGCCGCCATGGACGGCGGCCCGCACCAGATGGTCGCGCCGGGGGCCACCTGGACTCCCTCGTGGACGGTCGACCAGCCCGCCACCAGCTCCTGGTACCACCCCCATCCCCATGGGGCCACCGCTCAGCACGTCTACCGCGGCCTGGCCGGGATGTTCATCATCGACGACGACCAGGACCCCGGGCTGCCCTCACGCTACGGGGTCGACGACATCCCGCTGATCCTGCAGGACAAGAAGTTCGCCGACGACGGTTCCCTCGACGGCAACCCGCTCAAGGGCACCTTCGGCATCCTCGGTGACCGCATCCTTGTCAACGGCACCTACAATCCGCGCTTCGACGTCACCACCGAGCGGGTCCGCCTGCGCGTCCTCAACGGCTCCAACGCCCGCATGTACAACCTCGCCTTCGCCGACCGCCGCCGTTTCCACGTCATCGGCAACGACGGCGGCCTGCTGGCCGCTCCGGTCGAGACCGAAACGGTCGTCCTCACCCCCGGTGAACGCGCCGAGATCGTCGTCGCCTTCACCCCGGGCGACAACGTCGTCCTGCGCAGCCTCGACAACGGCGTGGACATCGCCGAGGGGGACTTCGATCTGATCCGGTTCACCGCCGCCGCGCGATTGCAGCCCTCACCGGCGCTGCCCGCACACCCTGCCGTGCTGCCGCCGATCACCCCGCCGGCCGGTGCCCGGGAGCGCCGCTTCAGGCTCAACGGTCACGACGCCATCAACGGCAAGGGCATGGACATGAACCGGATAGACGAGGTCGTCCCCGCAGGCGCCGTCGAGATCTGGGAGATCGAGAACCACGTCTACTCCCACAACTTCCACATCCACGAAGTCGCTTTCCAGGTCCTTGAGATGGACGGCCACGCCCCGCCCGCGTACGCAGCCGGCTACAAGGACACCGTATTCGTCCCCGGCAAGTCCAAGGTCAAGTTGGCCGTCCAGTTCGGCACGCACACCGACCCGGCTTCGCCGTACATGTACCACTGCCACATCCTCCGGCACGAGGACTCCGGCATGATGGGCCAGTTCGTCATCGTCCGACCCGGCACCGAGAACCAGACGCCTCGCACCCTCACTGCGTCGACCGGCACCACCGCGCACCACCACTGACCGGGGTGGGGGAACCGGTGACCGGACAGGTCAGGAATGGAGAAGCGCGGGGCACGGAGCCGCGGCTAGCGTGAGATTCATGGCCGTCGCCGATCACAGGATGCTCCTCCCGCATGACGCCGCTCGCCGCACTTGCGACGTGTCCATGCGGGGGGAAGCCGAAGTTCTCGAGACGGGCGTGCCGAGGCAGGAGGAGGGTGACCGGTTCGTCGCGCACACCGGACTCCGGCCCGCGTGCGCCGGCTGCGGACGCCGGCGGCTCCGCCTGCCCCGGGTCGCTTCCGGGCTCGGCGCGAGGTGAAGGAGATGCGCTGCCGCGAGTAGCTGTGCGACGGCCGTCGGCTGGTCGGAGGTCTCTGCCGGGAGGCCACCCGGCGTCCACCACCGGTCGACTACCGTAGCCGGAGCCGCCGACGAATGACAGACGGACATATCGCTCGAAGTTGGTCAGATCGGGCTGGGCGATATCGGTGGAGACCGCGAAGGCGGTCCCGCCTCACGGATGGAGACACGATGAGTTTGGCCACGACGACGGACACGCAGCCGCCCGCGCCGCACGTTGCCGACAGTCATGATCTGATCCGCGTGCACGGCGCGCGCGAGAACAACCTCAAGGACGTCAGCATCGAGATCCCGAAGCGCCGGCTGACGGTCTTCACCGGTGTGTCCGGCTCGGGCAAGAGCTCCCTGGTGTTCGGCACGATCGCTGCGGAGTCGCAGCGGCTGATCAACGAGACCTACAGTGCCTTCGTCCAGGGCTTCATGCCGACGCTGGCGCGGCCCGAGGTCGACGTACTCGAAGGGCTGACGACCGCGATCATCGTGGACCAGCAGCGGCTGGGTGCCGACCCCCGCTCCACGGTCGGCACCGCCACCGACGCCAACGCCATGCTGCGTATCCTCTTCAGCCGGCTCGGACAGCCGTACATCGGCTCGCCCAAGGCGTTCTCCTTCAACGTCGCCTCGATCAGCGGAGCGGGCGCCGTCACCTTCGAACGCGGCGGGAAGACCGTGAAGGAGCGGCGCGACTTCAGCATCACCGGCGGTATGTGTCCGCGCTGCGAAGGCCGGGGCAAGGTCACCGACATCGACCTCACCCAGCTCTTCGACGAGAGCAAGTCACTCAACGAGGGCGCGCTCACCATCCCCGGCTACAAGGCGGGCGGCTGGAACTACCGGCTCTACACAGAGTCCGGCTTCTACGACCCGGACAAGCCGATCCGCGACTACACCGAGAAGGAACTGCACGACTTCCTCCACCGCGAGCCGACCAGAATGAAGATCGCGGGCATCAACATGACCTACGAGGGACTGATCCTCCGGGTCCAGAAGTCGATGCTGTCCAAGGACAAGGAGGCGCTGCAGCCGCACATCAAGGCGTTCGTGGACCGGGCGGTCGCCTTCACTGCCTGCCCCGACTGCGACGGCACCCGGCTCAGCGAGGCGGCCCGGTCATCGAAGATCAAGGGGGTCAGTATCGCCGATGCGTGCGCGATGCAGATCAGCGACCTGGCCGACTGGGTCCGCAGCCTCGGTGCGCCGTCAGTAGCGCCGCTGCTCACCACGCTGCAGCACACCCTTGACTCGTTCGTGGAGATCGGTCTGGGCTACCTCTCGCTCGACCGGCCGTCGGGCACGCTGTCGGGTGGCGAGGCACAGCGCGTCAAGATGATCCGCCACCTCGGTTCCTCGCTCACCGACGTCACCTACGTCTTCGACGAGCCCACCACGGGACTGCACCCGCATGACATCCAGCGGATGAACGACCTGCTCCTGCGGCTGCGGGACAAGGGCAACACCGTGTTGGTCGTGGAGCACAAGCCGGAGGTGATCGCGATCGCCGACCACGTCGTCGACCTCGGTCCCGGCGCGGGGACGGCGGGCGGCACCGTCTGCTTCGAGGGCACCGTCGAGGGGCTGCGAGCCGCGGACACCGTTACCGGCCGCCACCTCGACGACCGGGCCGCGCTCAAGGAGACGGTGCGCAAGCCCACCGGCACGCTCGAGATCCGCGGTGCTGGGACGCACAACCTGCGCAGCGTCGACGTCGACGTTCCGCTCGGTGTGCTGACTGTCGTCACCGGTGTCGCCGGCTCCGGCAAGAGTTCGCTCGTGCACGGGTCGATCCCTGCCGGCGCGGGAGTGGTGTCGGTCGATCAGGGCGCGATCCGTGGCTCCCGGCGGAGCAACCCGGCGACGTACACGGGACTGCTCGACCCGATCCGCAAGGCGTTCGCGAAGGCTGGCGGTGTGAAGCCGGCGCTGTTCAGTGCCAACTCCGAGGGTGCCTGCGCCACCTGCAACGGCGCCGGTGTCATCTACACCGACCTGGCGATGGTGGCGGGCGTGGCCACCGTCTGCGAGGACTGCGAGGGGAAGCGGTTCCAGGCGTCGGTGCTGGAGTACCGCCTCGGCGGTCGCGACATCAGCGAGGTGCTGGCGATGTCGGTGACCGAGGCCGAGGAATTCTTCGGCGCAGGCGAGGCGCGGACACCGGCCGCGCACCGTATCCTCGGCCGGCTCGCCGACGTCGGGCTCGGCTACCTCAGCCTCGGCCAGCCGCTCACCACGCTGTCCGGCGGCGAAAGGCAGCGGCTCAAGCTGGCCACCCACATGGCCGAGAAGGGCGGCGTCTACGTCCTCGACGAGCCGACCGCCGGTCTGCATCTCGCCGACGTCGAGCAGTTGCTCGGCCTGCTCGACCGGCTTGTCGACTCCGGCAAGTCGGTCATCGTCGTCGAGCACCACCAGGCGGTCATGGCACACGCCGACTGGATCATCGACCTCGGCCCCGGAGCCGGTCACGACGGTGGCCGGATCGTCTTCGAAGGCACACCGGCCGACCTCGTCGCCGCCCGCTCCACTCTCACCGGCGAGCACCTCGCGGCGTACGTCGGCGCCTGACCGAGGCCTCGCGGAGTCCATCAGACGAGGCGGTGGTATCACCTACGTACCGGCGCGAGCCAGGAGCAGCGGCTGGAAGAAGCCTGTCTCCTGCGGCATCCGCCACACGGGACCGGCAAATCCCGCGTCGGCCACGAGACCGGTCAACCGGTCCTGACCGAGTGCCCAGTAGGTGGTCCGGCAACCTTGACGCGCCATTCTCCGCCTGCCGGCAGGAGCTGGAAGTGCTCGTTGTCGTAGTGCTCGCCGTCCTCGTGCCAGCGCCAGAGCTGGAAGGTGACGGTCCGTTCCCCGCCGTCCGCGGGCCGGTGGACCTGTGGTGGGGTCGAGGTGGGGCGGTTGCGCAGCAGGTCGTCGTAGGGGCGTGTGCTGATCAGCAGCAGGCCGGTGGGGCGCAGCACGCGGCGCATCTCCGTCAGGGCGGCGTGGACGTCCTGCTCCGTCAGAAGATGGGGCAGGGCGTTGTCGGCGCAGACCACGGCGTCGAACCGGGCCTCGGGAAACGGGAGACGTCGCATGTCGGCGGTGGCCGTGCGCAGCGTCACGTTCCGGTGGGCGGCCTCACGGGCGGCGCGGGCGACTGCGCGGGGGCTGAGATCCGTCCCGGTGACGTGGTGGCCGTGCAGGGCCAGGCCGATGGCCTGGGTGCCGATGCCGCAGGAGCAGTCGAGTACCGACGCGCGGTCCAGGCCCATCAGGGCGTCCAGGGCGTTTCCCTGGCGGCGTATGCCCGCATCCCAGTCTGCTTAGATCAGGTGGTAGTCGTCGGCCAGGTCGTCGTAAAAACGCGTCACCGAGGTCTCCATGGCGCGAGGCTACTGTGCCTGGTCCCCGAAGGGACCAGTGCCGTGCGCTTGTGCGGCGTGCCCGCGGTGCGGGGCACGCCGCACCGCCGTCAGGACGCCGTGCGCTGTCGCCTGATCGGTTCCCCCACCCGGTGCAGGTGTGTGAGGGCCTCGCGATAGGACTGGATCAGCCCGGTTTCGTGGTAGGGCACGCCGATCTCCGCGCAGTACTCGCGCACGATGACCTGGGCCTGCCGCAGATGGGGTGTGGGCATGCTCGGGAACAGGTGGTGTTCGATCTGATAGTTGAGCCCGCCGAGCATCACGTCGGTGAACCGGCCGCCGCGCACGTTACGGGAGGTGAGCACCTGGCGCCGCAGGAAGTCGGGTCGCTCGTCACCGCTCAACGTGGGCATGCCCTTGTGGTTCGGCGCGAAGGTGCAGCCGAGGTAGACGCCGAAGAGGCACTGGTGGACGGCGAGGAACGCCACCGCCTTGCCGGGGGAGAGCACCACGAACAGCGCGGACAGGTAGGCCACGATGTGCAGGAACAGCAGGGAACCCTCCAGCAGCCGGTTCTTCATCGACGGTGAGCGCAGTGCCCGCACGCTCGAGACGTGCAGGTTGAATCCCTCCAGCGTCAGCAGCGGGAAGAACAGCACCGCCTGGTGGCCACCGATGAGGCGGGCCGGACCGCGGCTGTTGCGGGCCTGGTCGGTGGACCACACGAGGATGTCCGGGGCGACATCGGGGTCGAGATCCTCGTGGTTGGGGTTGGCGTGGTGGCGGGTGTGCTTGTTCATCCACCAGCCGTAGCTCATGCCGATGCCGAGATTGCCGAAAAGCCTGCCCCATGTTTCGCTCGGCCGACGCCGTCGGAAGACCTGACGGTGTGCCAGATCATGAGCAGCCAAGGCGACCTGTCCGAAGGACAACGCGAGGAAGGCGGCGACCACGAGCTGCCACCAGGTGTCGCCGAGCGCGAAGAAGGTGCCCCAGCCCGCTGCCAGCAACGCGATCACCGCACCGAGCCGCACCGTGTAGTAACCGGGGCGTCGCTCCAGCAGACCGGCCTCGGTGATGCGTTGGGACAGTCTGGCGAAGTCGCTGCCGGCGCCGGAGCCGGACGTACGTGGACGGGCGGCAGGCGCTGTGGCTGCGACGGGAGTGTCGGTGGAAATCGTCATGCGTCGAGTCTCGGGATGGCCGTCCGGCCAGGACAGCCTGCCAGTCACCGTACGGGTGGGGGGCTGCCCGCATGCCGCAGCAGGGGGATGTCCCCACCCTGTGCTGATGACTTAGCCGGGTCAAGCGGATCATGGCGCTCGGCGGTACGGGCCGTGATGGTGTCGCCGGAAGGCCCTCGAGAGCCGTGAGGACCTCGACATCAGCGAGGAGTCGCGGAGCGGACGATTCCCGGGACATGGTGATCGCCGCGCGGCACAATGGCGGTGACTGCACCGATGAACCGTATGCATGACGAGACGAACCAGGAGCGCAGACGTGAGCGAGAGCCGCACCCCGTCGGCCGGGGCGCCGAGGCCGAACACCGGTGTGGCGCACAACGCCCGCGTGTGGAACTACTGGGTGGGTGGGAAGGACCACTACGAGGTCGACCAACAGGTTGGTGAGCAGGTGGCCGGGATGTTCCCGGTGATCCGCGAAGTCGCCCGCGCGGACCGCGAGTTCCTCGGGCGGGCGGTCCGCTTCCTGGCCGCCGAATGCGGGGTGCGCCAGTTCCTTGACATCGGCACCGGGCTTCCGACGGTCGACAACACCCACGAGACAGCGCAGCGGATCGCTCCCGCGTCGAAGGTCGTGTACGTGGACAACGACCCGATCGTCCTGGCCCACGCCCGATCCCTGCTCACCAGCTCTCCTGAGGGCGTCACCGACTACATCGACGCGGACGTGTGCGACCCGGACGTCATCATCGAACGTGCTGCCGTCACCCTGGACTTCGAACGGCCGGTCGCGGTCATGATGCTCGGCATCATGAACTTCGTCCTGGACACCGGCACCGCACGCGACATCGTCCGCTGTGTCATGGGCGCGGCCCCCTCCGGCAGCTTCCTGGCACTGACCCACCCCACCTTCGACGCCGACCTCGGCGGCGAGGGCAATGTTCCGGCCATGACGTTCTGGAATGAGAACGCCACCCCGCCGATCACCGCCCGCCCGCGCGCCGCGGTCGCTGCCTTCTTCGAAGGCCTTGAACTGGTGGAGCCAGGGCTGGTGCCCTGTTCGCAGTGGCGGCCCGACGCAGGCTCGCCCGCCGCCGTTCCTCAGTTCGGTGCCGTGGCCATGAAACCCTGATCCAAGGGGGCGCACGCCACCGGCTCCGGCGACTGTGTGAGTCCCCAGGCGAGGTCTGGTACTCGTACGAATGGGCCGGGAGGTGCTGGGATGCGGTGGTGGACCGCAGGGTGGATGGTCATCGGGGCGGTCGTCCTTTCGGCCTGTAGCACGTCGACGGGCGGTGGATCGGTGGGAGGGCCGCCCGGGAACAGTCCGGCCGGGCCGTCGACCGGTGCGCCGACGCGCCCCACCGCGACGGGGGGCCCGTCCGGCGAGGGCCCGCCGGTGCCGCCCACCACGCCCTTCGCGGTCGGCTGTGCCGCCGGGCATGCGGAGGTCATTGTCAGCCCCGGTACCGCGGTCGTCCAGCGGTTGTGCGTGCGGCCCGGGACCGTGGTGTCTCTCGTCCTCGAGCCCCGGATGGATGACAAGCGGTGGAGGTCCGTGCGGAGTTCAGCACCGGTTTTCGTTCTGCCGACGGGATGGCGGGTGGACGCGGACGGCAGCGCTCGCGCCTCGCTGAGATGCGCCGGCACCCGGGCCGGAACGGCCAAGGTCACCGTGCTGGCGAAGGCGCCCGACGTGGCGGGCGCGGCACGTGTCGCCTTCACGCTCGAAGTGACCGTGGTCCCGTACCCGCGGGAGGGGTGACCCCGAATACCGGGATCACCCCTCCGACTCGCTGTCGGTCAACGGGTGCGTCTCAGCCGAGGCTGCCGACCTTGATGGTGTAGATGCCACGGCCGTGGGTGGCCGCGTACAGGGCGCTGCCGTCCGGGCCGAGCTTCAGCTGGAGCACGGCGACGGCCGGGAGGTCGCCGACGCGCTGCCACGTCGTGCGGCCCGGTGCGCGGTAGACGACGCCGAGGTCGGTGGCGACGGCGAGGCCGCCGTTCGGCGTCACGACCGCGGAGCTGGTCGGTACGTCCGGGAGGTTCGCCGAGACGTCGTTCCAGGTGGTGCCGCCGTCCTTGGACTCGAAGACGTGACCGACGCCGGCGCCGGGCCCTTCGGTCCAGTGCCGGGAGAAGCCGTTGACCGCGAGGTAGACGTGGTCGGCGTTCTTGGGGTCGATGGCGAAGCCGCTGAGGTAGCGGTTGGGCACCGTCCCGGTGACCGGGAGGGTGATGTCGTGCCATCCGGTGCCGTCCGCGTTGCCGACGGAGATGCCGCGGGCGAAGCCCTTGATGTCGCAGGGCCCGCACCAGGCCGCGTACACCTTGCCGCCCGACGCCGCGACGGCGGTCGCCGTGCGGCCGGCGCCGAAGTCGTGCACGCTGGTCCATTCCGAGCCGCTGCGGATGGCGTAGCCGTGGGTCTGCACCCACACATGGCGGCCGCCGGCGACCCAGGTCGAGCTGTTCTTCATGTCGGCCGCGAGCGGGGCGATGAAGCGGGCCTCGCCGGTGTCGTTGTCGGCCGGAGCGACGTTGTACGACGTGATCTTGCTGGGGTCGGTGGTCCAGGAGCCGTCGTTGACGGCGCAGTTCTGGGTCACCTGGATGGCGAGGTAGACGTACTCCTCGGCGATGTTGCAGCCGTTGGCCGGGTCGGTGAGGGTGTCACCGCCGTCGCCGCCGAAGTTGGAGCCCATCACCTTGTCGTTGCTGCGCAGGATCGACTGACCGTTGTCCTGCAGGCCGCCGGTGACGGAGACACCACCGTGGGCCAGGTCCTTGCCGATGCCCACCGAGTAGTACTGGAGGGTGTCGATGGTGCCGTCATTGAGCGAGGTCCAGTCGGTGGCGTGCCCGGAGGAGTCCTGGGAGCCGTTGACCGGGCGCTTGTAGACACCGCCGTCGTTGCCCACGTACACATAGCTCTTGCCATGGTGGCGGCCGATGGCGACACCGTGCTGGTCGGAGTGGCTGGTCTGGTTGCAGTCACCCGTCTGCTTGGCGGGGTCGATGCTCCAGCAGTCGAAGCCGAAGTTCCAGTACGGGCCCACCGTCGACCAGGTGCTGCCGCCGTCCTTGCTCTCGTAGACCTCTTCGAGCCCCGCGTACACGTGCTGCGGGTCGCTCGGGTCGACCGTCAGGAACTGGTTGTACCAGGCCTGGATGCCGGGCATATAGCCGCTGTCGGTCAGTGCCGAGCCGGAGGCGGCCAGCCCCTTGTAGTCAGCGATCTTCGTCCACGGGCCCATGGGAGAACCGGACTTGGAGACGTAGATGCCCTCAAGGCCGGTGTCCGGGTTGGTCTCCATCTGCTCAGGCGACTGGTCGATCGCGTAGTAGCGCGAGCCGTCGGCGGAGCGGGCGAAGGTGACGTTGCCGACGCCGTCCGCGTCGTCCGGCAGATCACCCAGGCCACTGGTGATCCGCGTCCAGGTGCCCTTCACCTTGGTGTAGAAGCCGTTGTAGTCGTCACCGCTGCGCCAGCCGACGGCAAGGACCACCTTGGAGGGGTCCTTCGGGTCGATCGCAATGTCGTTGGCGATGTTCTTGTACGTGGCCGAAGGGTCCTTCCCCAGTGAACCGTTCGGCAGGTACTCGGGGTTGGGTGCGAACTCCAGCTTCCAGGCGCCGCTGAGCTGCTTCGTGGAGTGGCTCCACACGCCCTCACTGGTCGCCGCCCACACCCTGTCGCCGGCGAAGCGCAGTTGGTGAATGGTGGTGCTCTCCAACTCCTTGCCGCCGACCCGGCTGCGCGTGGAGAACGTGCCGTGGTGCGGCTCGGAAAGGAGGTAGACGCCGCTGCCCAGGTACGCGTCCGAGTTGGTCGTCGCCTCGCCTGTGCCCAGCCACAGCCGCCCGGCCCCGTCCAGCGCGAGCGCGCCGGTGGACTGCGTGGGCAGTTGGTCGCTGATGGGCTTCCAGTGGCCCCCACCGGTGTGCGATCGCCACACCCCGCCGCCCGCACTGCCCGCGTACACATAGCCGTCGTCATCGGCGGCCATCGCGGCCATCCGCCCGGTGACGTTGCCCGAGCCGCCGCTGGAGTTGGAGTCGTAGTCGCGGTAGCGCGAGTCATCGGAGTTGTACGGCAGATCGGTGACGTGCCGCCAGTTGCCGCCGGTGCCGGACAGACCGGTCAGGCTGCGCCAGGCCGCGCCGTACGCACCCGGCGCGACAACGCCGGGCGCGGTGCGAGCCTCGGCGTACTGGGCCGCGCCCTCGGCGATCTCCTCGGCCTCGTTGCCGTCGGATCCGTCGCCCGTCAGCGTCTTGGTGGTGACGCCCTTCGTCGACTGCGCATGTTCTGCGGCGAGTTGGTCGAGGGTGCGGACCCCGAAGGGGGTGCCACCCCCGCCCGGCGCGGCGCCCGCGGGTATCGTGACGAGTGCGGCGGACGCGGTGATGGCACAGATCGTGAGCCATCGTCTCTTACGGGTTGGTATTGACACCAGAACCTCCCAAACGGTCCTCGGCAGAGCCGTTGGAGGAGACCCGATCACGAACGGGTCAGTGCGTCCGGCGTTTGGGTAAATCTTTGACCAGAACCTGTCACCATCAGTGCTCGACGTGCTGCACGACGGTCGCGACGTGGTCAGCGAGACGGTGGACTATGGCGGGGAGCTGCGGGATTCCTCAACTGGGCGCTCTGCAACGCCGATTGATGGGCAGTGCATCGGCCGGGCCGAACTCTCCTGCCGTCACTGCGGATTCGGGACCCACCGGGCCGCGCACCCTGCCTCCATGCCATGGGCCGGCCGCCGCCCGGCTATCGGGTAGCGTCCGACCGATCTGAGCGGGCGCGTGTTTTCAGGCGTGCTCTCAAGCGGGATCGCTCCGCTGGCGGGTGTAGTGACGGGACGCCTTGGCGCGGTTGCCGCAGATCGCCATCGAGCACCAGCGGCGGGTGCCGTTCCTGGAGGTGTCGTAGAAGTGCAGGACGCAGTCACGGTGGGCGCAGCCGCGGATCCGGTCGGGTGCCTCGTCGAGCAGGGTCAGGTAGTTCTCCGCAGCGAGCCAACTGGGTAGTGCGGCGCTCTCATCGAGCTCCAGCGTGCGGTCCGGCCCGCCGGCGCCCAAAGTGAGCCGGAGTCGACCGTGCGCCAGGACGTCGTTGAACGCCTTCCGCGTGGCGTCGTCCACCTGGCCGTCGACCAGGTGGGCGATGGCCTCGCGTGCCGCTCGCAGCATGCGCAGTGTTGCCTCGTCCGCCCGGCAACGGTCGGCGAGACCCGCGCTGGAGAGCCAGATGGCCAGTCCGTCCACCGATGCCAGCAGGTCCTGAGGCTCGCCGTCGTGCACCCATCGGGTGTTGAGCAGGTCGAGTGCCAGGGGTTCGCCGATCAGCGGTCGTGGGTCCGTCGCGGGGGTGCTCTGGAGCGCCTGCTCTGTGGTCGTCATGTCTCGTGCCTCTTCCTGACTGAGTCTCCCGAATTCTACTGAGCGGATTCGGCTCTAACCAGCTAAAGCCCTTTGAGTGGTTGACGAGGCTCGAAGCTAACCCTTAAAGTAACTTTTACCGGTTAGTTCGGGAAGGGCCCGGACACCGTCCCCGGAGGTTTGTGATGACAACGGCCACTGCCCTGAAGACGCTTCAGACCGGACACATCGGGCTGAACGTGACGGACCTGGACCGCTCGCGCGACTTCTACCAGCAGGTTTTCGGCTTCGAGGTCCTGTCGGAGGGCAAGGAGGGAGAGCAGCGCTGGGCCTTCCTCGGTCGTCAGGGCAAGCTGCTGGTGACCCTCTGGCAGCAGAGTGAGGGTGGCTTCGCCGCCGACCGGGCGGGCTTGCACCATCTGTCGTTCCAGGTCGACACCATCGAGGAGGTCCGGTCCGCCGAGCAGGTGCTGCGCGGGCTGAACGCGACCTTCGCCTACGACGGCGTAGTCCCGCACGGCGAGGGCGCCGCCTCGGGCGGGATCTTCTTCACCGACCCCGACGGGATCCGGCTGGAGATCTATGCCCCGACCGGTGCCGACGCCGCCCCCGCTCCCGGCGGCGCGGCGCCCACCTGCGGCTTTTTCTAAGAACCGAGCGTCGGGCCGATCGTCACGGGGCGATCGGCCCGGTATCCGAGTGACATCACCGAACAGCAGTCCGGAAGGGGCGACAGATGGCAACGACCTATCACTCCGGCGAGGCCGCCGTGCAGCAGCGGGCCGGCCTGGCGCAAGAGGCCGACTCCTCCCGCAGGGCCATCAGGGACACGATCCCGCCCGTCGCTGCCGAATTCCTCGCCGAGCAGCCCCTGGTGGTGATCGGAGGCACCGACCACGACGGCCGGATCTGGTCGACGATGCTCACCGGACCGGCCGGCTTCCTACGGGTGCCGGACGAACGCACACTGTCCATAGCGGCACTGCCCGGACCGGGTGATCCGCTGTCGGAACTGCTCGCCGGGCCGGCCAAGGTAGGGACGATCGCGATCGAGCCGGCCACCCGCCGCCGGATGCGGATGAACGGCATCGCGCGGCCGGACGACGACGGGCTGAGGGTCCGTCTCGACCAGGTCATCGCCAACTGCCCCAAATATCTCCAGAAGCGAGCTCTCACGGTACCGGCAGCCGGTGCCGGACCAGCCGGGAAAACCATCGTGAACCGGCGGGCCTACCTCACCGCGGCCCAGCAGTCGCAGGTCGAGGCGGCTGACACCTTCTTCGTGGCCACCGCCGACGACGACGGCAACGCCGACTCCTCGCACCGGGGCGGCAACCCCGGATTCCTGAAGGTGCTCTCTCCCACCCGGCTGTGCTGGCCCGACTACGTCGGCAACGCCATGTTCCTGACGCTCGGCAACCTGACGGTCAACCCCAGGGCGGGGCTGCTGATCCCGGACTGGGAATCCGGCTCGTTCCTGCACCTGACCGGAACCGCCTGGATCGACTGGGACCCGCAGCACGCGGCTCGGATCCCGGGCGCACAGCGGTTGGTGGAGTTCGACATCGCCGAGGTCGTGGAGGTCACCGCGGCCAGCCCGCTGCGCTGGGGCCCACCCGCCTACTCGCGCTTCAATCCGGCTGTCCAGAGCGCCCAGGCGAGCTGACCCGCCCCGCCGCCCTAAGCCCCCCCTTTTCACTGACCCGCCCCTTACTCCTGACCCCTGAGAGGAACGCTGCCGTGAACATCAAGGTTGACATGGACCTGTGCGACAGCCATGGCCAGTGCGTCTTTGCGGCCCCCGAGGTGTTCTCCTTCGACGATGAGGACTACCTGGTCTACGACGCGACGCCCGACGACCGTCATCGCGAGGCGGTCCTCAAGGCGGTCGCGGCCTGCCCGGTGCGGGCCATCCAGATCCTCAAGGACTGATCGCGGTGCACAGTCCGGACACCTCAGGCATCGTCGTGGTGGGGGCCTCGCTGGCCGGCCTGCGGGCGTGCGAAGCGCTCCGCTCCCGCGGTTACTGGGGACGGCTCACCCTCGTGGGTGATGAGCCGCACGTTCCGTACGACCGACCACCACTCTCCAAAGCTCTCCTCGCCGGAACCACCGACCCAGAGGCACTCAAGTTCCCGCTCGATGCGGGTCTCGGTATTCAACTGCGGCTCGGCGTACCGGCAGTACGACTCGACCTCGCCGCTCGGGAGGTCGAACTGGCCGACTCCACCCGACTGCCCTTCGACGGCCTGGTGATCGCCACCGGCTCATCCGCCCGTACCTGGCCCGATGACACGCCACCCGGAGTGCATGTCCTGCGCGGGAGGGACGACGCGCTCGCGCTGCGCGCCGAACTTGACGCCGAGGCACGACTGGTGGTCGTCGGAGGGGGCTTCATCGGTAGCGAGGTGGCCGCCACCGCGCGGCAACTCGGTGCCCACGTCACCTTGATCGAAGCCGAAGCCCAGCCACTGCGGCGGGCGATGGGAGAGGCGGCAGGCCGCTTCCTGTCCCGGATCCACACGGCTGCCGGGGTCGACCTCAGGACCGGAACCACGGTCAACGGCTTCACCGGAACCGACCGCCTGACCGGGATCGCCCTTTCCGACGGGTCCTGGATCGAAGCGACCGTCGCCGTCGTCGCCCTCGGCGCCGTACCCAACACGCGCTGGCTGGACGACTCGGGTCTCCTGCTCGATCGGGGAGTGGTCTGCGACGCGTACTGCCGGGCCCTGCTGGCTGACGGCAGCCCCGCACCCGCCGTGGTGGCGGCCGGGGACGTGGCCCGATGGCCGCACCCCTTCGCTGACGGCGACACGGTCGCGCTCGGCCACTGGAGCAACGCGGTCGAGCAGGCCGAGGCCGCCGCCGACACACTCACCGCCCAGGAGGCCGGACCGCACCGTTACCTGCCGATCCCGTCCTTCTGGTCCGACCAGTACGACGTCAGGTTCCGCTCGGTGGGCCTGCCGTCCCTGGCCGACGAGGCGCGAGTGCTGGAGAGCGAGTCAGCCGACCGCCGCCTGGAGGTGGCCTACTACCGCCAGGGCCGACTGATCGGTGCACTGACCGCCAACCGGATCGGTCGCATAGCCACCTACCGAAGCCGCCTGGCCGCTGAACTGTCCGCCGGTCAATAAGGAAGCACGTACTCATGCCCGTCGGGCCCCGCCGCCTCCGCTCGGGATGCGCTTCATCAGCCGGATGGTGGGCCGGGCATTCCTGTCCGTGAACGCGCCCCCTTCAGGGGAAGCTCAGGGGCCAAGCGAGCGACTTGGCACCGATGCACCCCAGGCACCTCGGCATGCTGGATATCCATGGGTTCCGTCGATCTCATCAGTACCGGCGGAGGAATTCCATATGGCACAGCAGATGTCGAACCGTCGCCCTCGGGCTACGATCCGGCGACTCTCGGCGGTAGCGACGGCGCTTGGCGTCTTCGCGACCGTCAGCACAGGGTCGTCCATCGCCGCAGGGCGGACAACACCCATTCCACCACGCGCGGACCACGGCTTCACCGAGACCAATCTCGTGTCCGACCTTCCGGGTCGAGCGCAGGTGACCGACCCGAACCTGGTCAACCCTTGGGGCCTGTCCATCCGCAAGGGGGTGCTGTGGGTCTCGGACAACGGTTCCAACAAGGCGACGAACTACACAGGAGCCACCCCTGGGAAGCCGGTGCGCGTTCTGTCGCGTGTGGTCTCGATCCCGCCGGCGGGCGCTCCGACCGGCAACGTCCGCAATGACACCAACGCCTTCAGGTTCAGCGGCTTCGGCAAGGCCAGCACCGCCCAGATCATCTTCTCGGGCGAAGAGGGCGACCTCTTCGCGTGGAGCCCGAAGGTGTCCCAGACGAACGCTGTCCGGGTGGCCCACACCGAGACCGGCGGCCTCACGTCGGTCTACAAGGGCCTGACCGTGATCCCCTCCATCCACACACGAGCGGGCGGCCAGAGCCACGGTACGAGTGAGCCGGAGTTGCTTGCCGCGAACTTCCGCTTCGCCCGCATCGACGTCTTCGACGGAAAGTTCCGGCTCAAGCCGTCGAACGGGCGCTTCACCGACCCGAACATCCCGGCGGGCTTCGCGCCCTTCAACGTCAAGCGGTTCGGCAATTCGGTCGTCGTGACCTACGCCAAGCAGCTTCCGCCCGACAACCACGACGACCAGGCCGGTCCCGGTAACGGGTTCGTCGACGTCTTCAGCCTGGACGGGCGCCTGGTCAAGCGCCTGGCAAGCAGAGGCGTGCTCAATTCGCCATGGGGCCTGGAGCTGGCCCCCGCCCGCTTCGGGAAGTTCTCCGGCGACCTGCTCGTCGGCAGCTTCGGCGACGGCACCATTCACGCCTTCAACCTGCGTACCGGCAGATTCGAAGGCACCGTGAGCGACAGAAACGGCAACGCGATCGTGATCCCCGGGGTGTGGGGACTGCAGCGCGGCACCCGGCAGGTGGGCGGGGCGGACGCACTCTGGTTCGCCGCCGGCATCGAGGACGAGCAACATGGCCTTCTCGGTGTTCTGCGAGCCAACCAGTGACGGGCTGACCGCCAAGACGGTGTGAGCGCAGGTCCCGGCTTCGTGCCGGGACCTACGCCACTCCCGGACGGGCCTCACGTCGTAACCCGGCCCGCCGGTGATCAGCGGGGCGGGGTCGGGAAACAGCTAGCGAGGAGGCGAAGGCCGTCGGTGATGTCGGCGGTGGCGATGGCGCCGTAGCCGAGGACCAGGCCGGGCTGAGGCGGCCGATCCTCGGTGCAGTAGACAGCCAGGCTTTCGACCGCGACGCCCGAGGCGCGGGCTCTGTCCCGCACGGCGTCGATGTCAACGGCCGCGTCCGGCTTGAGCCTTGTGGCCAGATGCAGGCCGGCTGCGGAGGGCACCGTGTCGAGCCAGTCGGCGAAGTCGGTGCGCAGCGCCACCTCGATGTGATCGCGCCGTTCGGCGTAGACGCGGGTGGCCCGCCGGACGTGCCGCGACAGCTCGCCGGAGTCGATGAAGCGGGCGAGGGCCGCCTGCCCGACATGTTCGCCGTGCCAGTCGGTGAGCTGCCTGGCCGAGCACAGTGCCGTTCGCAGGGAGGCCGGCGCGATGAGGAAGCCGAGCCGCAGCATCGGCAGCAGGGTCTTGGAGAACGTGCCCACGTAGATCACCCGGCCGGTGCGGTCGAGGCTCTGGAGGGGCTCCAGGGGGCGGTCGCCGTAGCGGAACTCGCTGTCGTAGTCGTCCTCGACGATCACGGCACCATGACGCGAGGCCCAGGCGAGCAGTGCCGCTCGCCGCGCCGGTGACATCCGCAGGCCCAGCGGGAACTGGTGGGAAGGAGTGACGTACACCAGCCGGGCGGTGGCCGGGAGCGCGCTGACGACCAGGCCCTCGTCGTCCACGGGTACCGTCACGACCCTGGCGCCCTGCGAGCGGAACAGCAACCGGGCCGCCGGATAGCCGGGTTCCTCGACGGCGACGACATCGCCTGGTTCGATCACGACGCGGCCGATGAGGTCGAGCGCCTGCTGGGCGCCCTGCGTGATCAGCACGTCCTCGGCACGGGCGCGGACGGACCGGGAGACCCCGATATAGCGGGCGACGGCCTCGCGCAGGCCGACGTGCCCGGCTGCTTCGGCGTACCCGGCACTGGTACGGAGCGCGGAGGCCCGCAGCTCCCCGGCGACCAGGCGACGCCATGTGCCGAGGGGGAACAGGCCGGGGTCGGGCGTGCCGACGCGGAAGTCGTAAGCGGACGGCGGGCCGGCTGTGGCCGGGGTGACGGCCTGCCAGATCGCACGGGCCTGTACGCCGCGTCCGGGTGGTGAGGCCTCGAGGCGAGACCGGGGTCGAGCTACCGGTGGCGTGACCGGCTCGGTACCGACGAAGGTACCGGCCCCGACGCGGGCGACGACGAAGCCCTCCGCCGCCAGCCGGTCGTAGGCGACCGAGACCGTGTTGCGGGAGACGGCGAGTCGGCGGGCGAACTCCCGGGTGGGCGGAAGGCGCTCCCCCGGACGCAGCCGACCGTCCACTATCGCGTCACGTAGCTGACGGTAGATACGGGAGGCGAGGTCGCCCGGGCCCGCGAGCGAGACATGCACATCCACGGCAGGTTCCACGGCAGGACCCTACATTGGCCCATTCGTTCGACGGGAAATTGGTTCTTCTGCGAGCCAATCTGCGAGCGTTGAATGGTTTCGCACGAGCGTAAAGAGCGATCGAGGAGTTCCCCCGGTGACAGTTATCGACATGTGGTTCGACCCGAAGTGCCCCTGGGCGTGGAACGCCTCGCGATGGCTGCTAGAGGTGGAGCAGGTCCGCGATGTCGACGTGCGCTTCCACGTGATGAGTCTGTGGCTGCTCAACGAGGGCCGAGAGGACCTGGAGGAGTGGTACGAGAGCTGGCTGGGCGACACGCTGGGCCCGGTCCGGGTACTCATCGCCGCCGAGCAGAAGTACGGCACGCCCGTACTGCGCGACCTCTACACGGCAATCGGCAACCGAATCCACCACGAGAAGGCGACGATCGGTCCCGCGCTGTACGCCGACGCCCTGGCGGAGGTGGGCCTGGCCGGGGAACTCGCGGACGCGGCCGAGACCACGGACCTGGACGAGGCCCTGCGCGTCAGCCACCGCGCAGGCCTCGATGCGGTCGGCGAGGACCTGGGCACCCCGGCCCTCCATGTCACGGGACCCGACGGCACACGCCACGCCTTCTTCGGGCCCGTGATCAGCCGCGTACCTCGTGGCGACGTGGCCGGCCGGCTCTGGGACGGCGTGGTGAACGTCGCCGCGACCCCCGGGTTCTTCGAACTCAAGCGCGGCCGCACCGAGTCACCCCGGGCGGTCTGAGCGGCCGGGGCTGATGCCGGGGGAGAATCCGGGTACCGTCATCCCGGCCGCGGGACGGAGTCCTGTCAGGCCGGGTACGGGGTCGCTTCGCGTGCCGTGCTCAGTGCGGCGGACCACCAGGCGAGTTGGTCCAGCAGTGTCTTGGCGTACCCGGATGCCTCGGGGTCGAGAGGCTGCCCGTCCTGCCATGCGGTGAAGTAGTTCGGGAACGCCAGACCGTCGCGGATGGTCACCGCGTGCAGTTCGGTCAGGACGTTCTCCAAGTGGAGGACGGCATGACGACCTCCGGCTGCACCGCCATAGCTGACGAAGGCCACGGGCTTGGCCGTCCACTGGGTGAAGTGCCAGTCGATGGCGGCCTTCAAGGAGGCGGGGTAGCTGTGGTTGTACTCCGGCGTGACGAAGATGAACGCCTCCGCTTCCTCCAGACGGGACGTCAGCGGCGCCATGGCTTCGGGGCGCGGATAGGCGTCGCCGGCGAACTTCGGCGACACCGCCGGCAACGACAGCGGGATCTCGAAGTCGGCGAGGTCGACGACCTCGATATCGAACCCACCGTGCAGGCGCGCCTGCTCGGCGAGCCAGGAGGCGACGACGGGCCCGAACCGGCCCTCGCGGACGCTCCCGACGACGATGACCAGCTTGTGCTTCTTCTGCTTCTCGTTCATGTGCTTCACAGTCCACTGCTGCGAGAGCGATAACCAGGCCGGGCGCAGGCTAGCCCTCACAGGGCCATCCTGGGGCATTCGAACGCACCCGCACTCTCACTAGAGTGTGGCCATGAGCACGCCACTGGGCGATTTCGTCCGCGCCAAGCGCGACAGCATCCAGCCCGAGTCGTTCGGGCTTCCCGACCGCGGCCGCCGACGCTCCCCGGGGCTGCGACGCTCAGACCTGGCGACGCGCGCCGGGATCAGCGTCGAGTACCTCACTCGCATCGAGCAGGGACGGGACCGCAATCCGTCCCCTGCCGTGGTCAACGCTCTCGCCGACGCCTTGAGCCTGGATGCCGCCGAACGCGACCATCTGCGCTACCTCGCCAAAATCACCGGTGGCTCCTGCGCCGGGCACAGGCGGCCGGTGCCTCCCAGCCGCCACGTCCGCCCCGCCGTGCTCACGACCCTCCAACTTCTCGAGCCCGCTGCCGCGTTCGTCACCAACCGCGTCGGCGACGTACTCGCGCACACCAGCGGGTTCGAGTTGGTGATGCGTGGAAGCGGGCTGTTGGAGAGTCAGGAACCCAACCTGACACGCTATGTGTTCACCGATCCGCGGGCCCGGACGTTCTTCGCCGACTGGGACCAGGTGGCCGACGAGCAGGCCTTCGACCTGTGGCTCGGACCATCCGCGGAGGTCTTCGAGTGGTTCACCGCCGAGCTCGCCCCCCTCGCCGGGCAGGAGTTCACCCGGCGGCTCAACCGTCACCTTCCTCCGCCACAGGTCCCGCTCAGGCTCAACCACCCCAGCGCGCACGAGCTGCGGTGGCAGCGAGAACGGCTGGAGCTGCCACGCGCCGACGCGCAGGAGCTGGTCGTCCTCCTGCCCGCCGACGAGACGACGGCGCAGGCCATGGAGAGTCTGCGCCGCCAACCCGGCGGCATCCTTCGCGCGATCGGCTGACGCGGCCCAGCAGCACGACGCCGGATGCCCTGTCGTATGTGGCCGACAGGGCACCAAGCGGTGGCGAGCACTGAGGTTGCGGCATACGGTGAAGAGAGCACCCCCGCGGGGCCCTCGATGTGATCAGCGCCTGTGCGCGAGTTCGGGCCCGCACGAGGCCGGAGGCGGCATCGCCGTCCTCACACATGTGCGTCGCTGCTCGGGTACACCTCCTTGCCGTTGTTGCCCGTCCGTCACCGCCAGAAGAGGTGCGTCGCATGCGTGCACACTCCCAGGAGCCGGTGCCCCAGTCGGTGCTGTCCCCGCTGACGCGCGCGGCCATCTTCCTGGTCGTGACGGCTGATCAGGGCGGCGAGCCGGTCGTACGGCAGGTTCTGTCGGACCTGACCGGGCTGCAGCGTGCCGTCGGCTTCCGGGCGATGCCGGAGGGGAAGCTGAGCGTGGTCGTGGGTATCGGCTCGGAGGCGTGGGATCGACTGTTCACCGGTCCCCGCCCGGCGGACCTGCATCGCTTCCGTGAACTGGCAGGAGCCCGGCATCGCGCGGTCTCGACGCCCGGTGACCTGCTGTTCCACATCCGCGCGACTCGTCTGGACCTCTGCTTCGCGTTGGGTGCCGAGATCATGGACCGGCTCCGCGGCGTCGTCACCGTGCGTGACGAGGTGCATGGGTTCAAGTACCTCGACACGCGTGACCTGCTCGGGTTCGTGGACGGCACGGAGAACCCGACGGGACCGGCGGCGGGCGCGGCGGTTCTGATCGGCGACGAGGACCCCCCGTTCAGTGGAGGCAGCTATGTGATCGTGCAGAAGTACCTGCACGATCTCGACGCGTGGAACGCGCTTCCGGTCGAGGCGCAGGAAATGGTGATCGGCCGCGGGAAACTGTCCGACATCGAGCTCGACGACGCCGTCAAGCCGCCTGACTCCCACGTGGCGCTGACCATGATCGAGGACCCGGACGGGACGAAGCACGAGATCCTGCGCGACAACATGCCGTTCGGCACCATAGGCAAGGGTGAGTTCGGCACCTACTTCATCGGCTACGCCCGCACACCGACCGTGACGGAGCGGATGCTGGAGCGCATGTTCCTGGGCGCGTCGCCGGCCTCGCACGACCGGATCCTGGACTTCTCCACCCCAGTGACGGGGTCACTGTTCTACGTGCCCACCAGCGACTTTCTGGACAACCTACCCGATCCACCGGCCGCCCCCGAGAGCGAGGAGACCGATGGCACCCACGAGGCCGACGCCGTGCCCGCGGCGGTCCGGTTCTCGGCTGCGGACGGCTCCCTGGGGATCGGTGACCTGAGGCTGTGACAGAAGGCGAGCATCGCGATGGACAATCTGCACCGTGAACTGGCGCCCATCTCCGCCGCAGCGTGGGCCGATCTGGAGAACGAGGCGCGGCGTACGTTCACGCGGCACGTCGCGGCTCGCCGGATCGTCGACGTGCCCGAGCCCGGTGGTCTTGAACTGGCGGGTGTGGGGAGCGGGCACCTGCAGGACGTGGAGGCACCGGCCGAAGGCGTCGTCGCTCGCGTGCGCCGGTTCCAGCCGCTGGTCGAGCTGCGTGTGCCGTTCACCGTCGACCGGCAGCAGGTCGACGATGTGGCCCGAGGCGCCAAGGACGCGGACTGGCAGGCGGTCAAGGACGCCGCCCGGAAGATGGCCGTTGCCGAAGACCGTGCGGTGTTCGAGGGTTACGCGGCCGCGGGCATCTCAGGCCTGCGAGAGAGTTCGTCCAACTCCGCCCTGTTGTTGCCGGCTGAGGTGCGCGCTTACCCGGATGTCGTCAGCAAGGCCTTGACCGCGCTGCGGCTCGCCGGTGTCGGCGGCCCGTACGCGCTGGCGCTGAGCGCCGAGGCGTACACCGCTGTCAGCGAGACGTCCGACTACGGGTACCCGATCATCAATCACATCGCGCGGGTCCTGGACGGCGACATCGTCTGGGCGCCCGCCATCGACGGCGCCTTCCTGCTGTCGAAACGGGGCGGCGACTACGAACTGCGCCTCGGCCAGGACGTGTCCGTCGGGTACCTGTCGCATGACGAGCACAGCATCCGGCTGTACTTCCAGGAAACGCTGACCTTCCTCGTGTACACCAGCGAAGCCGTCGTGCACGTGGAGGTGGAGCCGCCATGGCCGATGGACGTGGAACCGTTGGACGCCGAGACATGAAGTCCTGACCGGGGCCGCAGCGCACCCGCGCACCTGGCCGGCCGGCCCTCCCCGGTCAGGAGGCATCCACGCGACCGTGCGGCATCCACGCGACCGTGCGGCGGGACCACCGATCTCGTAAGGCTTGGTCTTCACGCGGATCCCGACTGCTCGGGGACGGTGTCCTCTGGCGGCGGTGGGGATTGAGGCGGAGGGAACAGGAGGTCTTCCAGGGCGTCCATCGCGAACATGAGCAGCATCAGTGCTACGGGGAGGAGCAGGGCTATGACGATCACGTGGCCTCCCGAGGGAGTGGTGATCAGGCCTGTGGTGTGTATGGCGACTGGGCCGGTTTCAGCATGCGGCCGGATGGGTGACCGCGCACACCGGAGCGCGGTGACGTGTAGGCCGTTCGGGTGGCGTGTGGCCGTCCGGATGCGCGTCCGGGTGCTCCGGGTGATCCTGGGCCACGGGACGGTCGGCCTCCAGCGCCCCCATGACGGAGGCCGACCGTGCCAAGCATCGTGACACCGGGGCGGGGTGCTGCCGACGCTACCGCCGGATCCGCTCGGAAGCAGGCTTACCGCGGTCCACGGGAAAACGGACCTGGTGTTCGCCCCCTGTGTGGGCACACACCGCCCCGCCCACCCGAGGCGGTTCGTGGACGCGTTTCGTCACTCTGACAGCACTCCTTGCCGAGCCGTTCGCAGCGGTCGGCCGATCTCCGGGTGCCGGTGCGTCGCAACGCCGGCTTGGCCCGGGCATGACTGTCCGAGGGGCAGAGCTGTTCGGCAGGGGCCATCAGAGTGGTTCGCGGCACCAGAGGATCAGACCCGCACCGCTGGTGGAATACGGCTCGGGGCAGCCATCCCGACCGTACGACGATCCGTATGGCGAGGCACAGCTAAGGAGTGAATGTTCATGGCAGTGTGCGAGGTCTGCAGCAACGACTACGACATGGCGTTCGAGGTACGGGCGGCGGGTGCCGTCCACATTTTCGACAGTCTGGAATGTGCGGCCCAGATGATGGCCCCGTCCTGTGACAACTGCCAGTGCCGCATTCTCGGCCATGGCTTGCAGGCCGACGGCCAGTTCTTCTGCTGTGCCCACTGTGCACGTCAGCGCGGACACGCACAGCTGGTCGACCACGCCTGAGCGCGCCGGCCCATCCCGGGCCTTCATGCGCGCTCGACCTGGGAGGAGCCCCTCCTGGGTCCGTGTGACCACTACCGGCGCGGTGTACGCCTTGGTAGCGTGCGCTCCCCGGCGCGGCCGAGCCGCGCCGGGGGCGGTAAGGGGGCGACCGATGGATCAGCGCACCTTCGTCGACGAACCGGCATCGGCCAACGACGCGTCGCCGTAAGGCAACCCGTGGTGTGCGAGACTGCGGTGCTCGACAGCACGGTTCGGTCTTTCGGTCTACTCGCACGACGGAGTTCGTCATGACGTTAGGCAACCCCAGCCCTCCGCAGATCGACACCAGCAAGGCGCATCCCGCGCGGGTGTACGACTGGCTCTTGGGCGGCAAGGACAACTACCCCGTGGACGAAGCGGTGGGCCTTGGACTGCCGTCCGAAGCGCGGGACGGCGCCCGGCAGAACCGCCAGTTCATGCACCGGGCCGCCACCTGGCTCGCCGGGCAGGGCATCGACCAGTTCCTCGACATCGGAACGGGCATTCCCACCGAGCCGAACCTGCACCAGATCGTCCAGCGTGCCGTGCCGCACGCGAAGATCGTCTACGCCGACAACGACCCGATCGTACTGAGGCACGCCGAGGCACTGCTGGCGAGTCGCCCCGAGGGGCTCACCGACTACATCGAGGCCGATGTACGCCGGCCAGGAGAAATCATCGAACACGCCCGGGGCGTACTCGACTTCGAGCGCCCGGTAGCGCTGTCCCTGATCGCGCTCATGCATTTCATCCCCGACGAGCAGGACGC
Organism: Streptomyces sp. NPDC001020; assembly: GCF_053599115.1. NCBI lineage: Bacteria > Bacillati > Actinomycetota > Actinomycetes > Kitasatosporales > Streptomycetaceae > Streptomyces > Streptomyces sp. NPDC001020. Next base: position 47,228 of record NZ_JBSFLQ010000042.1, read on the forward strand.
GTACCGAATCGTCGGCGACCTGCTTGCCTCGCTGCCGCCGGGCAGTTACCTCGTTCTGTCGCACGCCGCGTCCGACCTCGACCCGGAGCTGGCGGAACAGGCCGCCGCCGAGTACGCCAAGGGTGGCATCCGCCTCGGTTTCCGCACATGGGCCGAGGTCGCTCACTTCTTCGACGGCCTGGAGCTCGTCGAACCCGGTCTGGTGACGGCCCCGGAGTGGTTCAAGACGTCCCCGGCGCCGACGCCCGAGGGCAGCGGCATCTATACCGGAGTGGCCCGCATTCCCTGACCGGGACCAGGCATTTCCCCCCGGTGGGGTCCCGCATCGAGGATCTGACGTACGTCCTCGACGGCCGGCGTGTGGTCACTGACGACCCCCTGCGCCGCCTCGTACAGCCGACCTCCTTCGGCGACCGCGTGCCGCTCCTCAGCTGCCGGTGGCCGACTTCCAGGCGTCGACGTACGAGGTGAGGTCCTGGCCGATGGTGTCCCAGCCGGGCTCGAAGACCTCGACGCCGTCCATGAGCTTGCTCAGGGCGATCGCGTTGGCGTCGGTGGCCTTGACGTCCCGGCGGGCGGCAAAGCCACCGCCGATCTCGCTGACCTGCGCTTGCGCCGTCCGGCCGAGCATGTAGTCGAGGAGCTTCCTGCCGTTCTCGCTGTGCGGGGCCTTGGTGACCAAGCCGGCGGCGTAGGGCAGGGCGAAGGTGGTGGGCTTGCCGCCCGCGCGGGCCGGGAACCAGATGCCGAGGTTCGGCATGGTCTTGGACTGGGCGAAGTTCATCTGCACGTCGCCGTTGGCGACCAGCAGCTCGCCCTTGTCGACCTTGGGGGCGAGCTTGCCGGTGGAGGCGGAAGGGCCGACGTTGTTGTCCTGGAGCTTGTGGAGGTACTCCATCGCTGACTTCTCGTCGCCGAAGTCGTGCAGGGCCTTGATCAGGACGGCGGTGCCGTCGCCTGCGACACCGGGCGTGGAGTACTGGAGCTTGTTCTTGTAGGTGCCCTGGAGCAGTTCCTCCCAGGTGGTCGGTGCCTGCTTCAGCTCCTTCTTGTTGTAGACGAACCCGAAGTAGTTGTTGACGACGGCGGTCCAGGTGCCGTCGGCCGCCTTGTCGGCGCCGTCGATCTGGGCGGCACCCTTCGGGGTGTACTTCTGCAGCAGGCCCTTGCCGTCTGCCTGCTGGATGAACGGAGGGAGGGTGACGAGCACATCGGCCTGTGGGTTGTTCTTCTCGCGCAGGGTGCGCTGCACCATCTCCCCGGAGCCGCCCTCGACGTACTTGACCTTGATCCCGGTCTTCTTCTCGAAGTCCTTGAAGACCTGGTCGTACCAGCCGTCACCGTTCTCACCCTTGAGGCCGTCGGCGCTGTAGACGGTGACGACCTTCTGGTCCGAGGCGGCGGAGGAGCCGCCGCAGGCGGACAGCGCGGGAGCGGCGAGGACGGTCAGGGCGATCGCGAGCTTGAGCGTGTTCCTGGGCATGACGAAGTGAACTCCTTGCGGGGAAAGGGAGATTGTTCGGGAGAGGCGCTACCGGGCTACCGGTACGAGGCCTTGGTGCGGATGCGGGAGACGGCGAGAAGGACCAGAAGAGTCGCCGTCATGAGAAGCACGGCGAGTGCGGAGCCGGCGAACAGGGAGCCACGGTCGGTGGCCGCGTAGATCAGGACCGGAAGCGGTGTCCAGTCGGGCGGATAGAGCATCATCGTGGCGCTCAACTCGCCCATGGACAGGGCGAAACAGAGCCCGGCCGCCGCGGTCAGAGACGGCAGCAGGAGCGGCAGCTTGACGCGACACAGGACGTAACCGGGCCGGGCGCCGAGGGAGGCGGCGGCTTGTTCGTACGCCGGGTCGAGGCGCACGATCGCGGCGGACACCGACTGGTAGGCGAAGGCGGTGACCAGCACGGTGTGCGCGGCGATCACGATCCAACGGGTGCCGTTGAGCAGCATCGGCGGCTTGGAAAAGGCCACGAGGATCGCGAGTCCCACGACGACGGAGGGCACGGCGACGGGCAGGACGAAAAGTGTGTCGAGCAGCCTGCGCAACCGCTTGGGCAGCGCGGCCGACGCGAGTGCCGCCCAGCCGCCCGCGGCCAGCGCGATCAGGCTCGCGGCGGCCGCCGTGACCAGGCTGGTGGTCAAGGCATGGAGGGCCTCGCCGTGGGTGGCGGCGCTGTAATGGGCGGTGGTCGCGCCGGAGGGCAGGACGCTCGACCAGTGGGTGGCGAACGAGGCGGCGAGGACGACGAGCAGAGGCAGGGCGAACAGGGGGACGAAGAGGACGAGGAACAGGGCCCGGACGGCCCACCTCGCCCCGCGGCTATGCACCAGCACGACGGCTCACCACCCGGTAGAGGCCGTACAGCCCCACGGAGATCAGGACATTGACGACGGCGACCACGCAGGCGCCCGGGTAGTCGGATTCCAGGATCGCCTTGCCGTACACGAGCATCGGGAGCGTCGTGACGCCCTTGGCCCCGGTGAACAGCACGATGCCGAACTCGTTCAGGCACAGCACCAGGACGAGACTCCCGCCGGCCGCGAGTGCGGGCAGCGCCTCGGGCAGGATCACCTGCCGGATGATGCGGGGCGCACGGGCGCCCAGCGAACTGGCCGCCTCCAACTGCGCGGTGTCCAGGTGCGAGAAGGCGGCGAGCAGCGGCCGCATCACGAACGGCGTGAAGTAGGTGATCTCGGCGAGCAGCACGCCCCAGGGCGTGGTGAGGAACTGGAAGGGCCCCTCGGCCGCACCCGTGACGTCCGTCCACATTCCGTTGGCCATGCCGACCGTGCCGTAGATGAACAGCAGGGCCAGTGTGATCAGGAAGGACGGGAAGGACAGGAAGACATCGATGAACTTGGCGACGACCCGCGCCCCGGGAAACGGTACGAAGGCGATGACGAGGGCCAGGAAGAATCCGAGGACCAGACATCCGGCCGTGGCCGCCGGTGCCAGCCAGACCGTCGTCCACAGGGCCTCGCGGAAGGCGCCGGAGGCGAAGACGTCGGCGTACGGCTGGAACGAGGTGCCGCCGGTGTCCGGCTGGAGGGACTGCTGGACGACGAGGAGGAGCGGGTAGAGGAAGAAAACAACGAGGAGAGCGACGGGGGGCAGCGCCCAAAGCAGTCAGATCGTCGCAGACACGGAAACCGATTCATGCCTGCGCTCCGGGCGAGCGTATGGCGGCGCGCGCCCGGAGCGGGTTTTACCTGAGAGCCGCCTGCCCAGGCCGGCCCGTGCGGCAGATCAGTTGAAGTCGTCGGGGTGGGGGCCGGTGCGCAGGCCCCGGTCCGTCGCGCTGATCGCGGTCATCTCCTCGTCGGTCAGCTCGAAGTCGAAGACGTCGAGGTTCTCGCGGATGCGGGCCGGGGTGACCGACTTGGGAATGACGATGTTGCCGAGCTGCAGGTGCCAGCGGAGCGCCACCTGTGCCGGGGACTTGCCGCTACGGGTGGCGATCTCGGTCAGTGCGGGGTCGCCCAGGACCGCACCTTGGGCCAGCGGGCTCCATGCTTCGGTGGCGATTCCGTGCTTGGCGTGGAAGGCGCGCAGTTCGGCCTGCTGCAGCCCGGGGTGCAGCTCGATCTGGTTGACCGCCGGAACCAGCGCGCTGTGGTCCAGCAGTCGCTGCAGGTGGGTGGACTGGAAGTTGGATACGCCCGCGGCTCGGATGCGGCCCTCTTGCGTCAGGCGTTCGATGGCGCGCCAGGTCTCCAGGTACAGGTCACGGGCAGGAGTGGGCCAGTGGATGAGGTAGAGGTCGACGTAGTCGAGGCCCAGCTTGGCCAGGCTGTCGTCGAAGGCGTGCAGGGTGGCGTCGTAGCCCTGCTCCGCGTTCCACAGCTTGGTGGTCAGGAACAGTTCCTCGCGGGGTAGCCCGGAAGCGGCGAGGGCCTGGCCCACGCCGGTCTCGTTTCCGTAGATCGCGGCGGTGTCGATGCTGCGGTAGCCGGCCTCAAGGGCGGTGGTGACGGCCGCGGCGGTCTGATCGTCGGGTACCTGGAAGACGCCGAAGCCGAGCCGGGGGATCTCGACGCCGTTGTTGAGCAGGACGGTGGGGATGGCGGGGGTGGTCATGGTGGTTCGGTCCTTCAGTAACTGAGCTGAGTGAGGGTGTGGCGGATGGCCTGGGCGCTGAGATGCGCTCGGGCTCGGGTCAGTGATGGACGGGGGCCTGCGGCATGGGGGCGCTTGCAGGGGTGACGGCCGTGCTGGACGTGCGGCGCTCGAGGGCGGCGGACCAGAAGGCGAGGCCGAGGGCGGCGGTGGCGAGGATGGCTCCGACCCAGTTCGGGGCGGTGTATCCGAAGCCGGCGGAGATGACGATGCCGCCGAGCCAGGCGGAGAGCGCGTTGCCGAGGTTGAACGCGCCGATGTTGACGGCGGAGGCCAGCGTGGGTGCGCCATGGGCCTGGTCCAGTACGCGCTTCTGGAGCGGGGGAACGGTGGCGAAGCCGAGGGCGCCGATGAGCAGGATCGTGACCGCCGCGAGGATCTTGTTGTGGGCGGTGAGGGTGAACAACGCCAGCACGACGGCGAGGCCGCCGAGGGTGGCATACAGCATGGGCATCAGCGCACGGTCGGCGTAACGGCCGCCGATCAGGTTGCCGAGGAACATACCGACGCCGAACAGCACCAGGAGCCAGGTGACCGCGCCGTCGGAGTAGCCGGCGACATGGGTCATCATCGGGGCGATGTAGGTGATCGCGGCGAAGACGCCGCCGAAGCCGAGCACCGTCATCGCCATGGCCAGGACGACCTGGGCGTTGCGGAAGGCGGCCAGTTCCCGGCGCAGGTTGGCGCCCTCGGGGCGGGGCACGGCTGGGACGAGCTTGGCGACGCCGAGCAGCCCGATGACGCCGAGCGCCGCGACGCCTGCGAAGGTGATCCGCCAGCCGACGGCCTGGCCGATGAAGGTTCCGAGCGGCACTCCGAGGATGTTGGCGACGGTCAGCCCGGTGAACATGGTGGCGATGGCGCCGGCCCTCTTGTGCGGGGCGACCAGGTCGGCGGCGACGACGGAGCCGATGCCGAAGAAGGCGCCGTGGGCCAGGGAGGTCACGATGCGGCCGGTGAGCATCAGGGGGAAGCTCGGCGCGAGCCCGGAGAGCAGATTGCCCATCACGAACAGGCCCATGAGGAGCATGAGCATGTTCTTCCGGCTGACCTTGGTGCCGAGCACGGTCATCAGGGGGGCGCCGGCGACGACGCCGAGCGCGTAGCCGGTGACCAGGAGGCCCGCGGTGGGGATGGAGACGTCGTAGTCTCCGGCGATCTCTGGCAGCAGGCCCATGATCACGAACTCGGTGGTTCCGATCCCGAAGGCACCGATGGCCAGGGCGAGGAGCGCGAGAGGCATGACGCAACCTCCATATGATTGCTTGTGCGTCTTACGAGCTCCGACAATAATTGCAGACGCCGCCTAATTGCAAACACAACGATTGCGGGCGCTGTATATTTGCAAGCGCCGCAAGAAGCGGCAGCGTCGCGGAAGGAGAGGCCATGACCGCCACTGACTCGGCCACCATCGGGCTCGCCCACGGCTGGTACGCCCTCTCACTCCTGCACGGCCGTATCGAGACGCACATCGAACGCGCCTTGCAGAGCGGCCACGACCTGAGCGTGCGCGAGTACTCCCTCCTGGACGTTCTCAGTCACCAGCACAGCGGCGAGGGCGGTCACCTGCGCATGAACCAGGTCGCCGAAGCCGTCGTACTCAGCCAGAGCGCCACCACCCGCCTGGTCACTCGCCTCGAGGACCGCGGCCTGCTGTCCCGCTACCTGTGCGCGACCGACCGCCGCGGCATCTACACCGACGTCACCACCGCCGGGCTCACCCTTCTGGCCGAAGCCCGCCCCACCCACGACACGGCCCTGCGCGAAGCACTCGACAGCGCGAGCGCCGACCCGCGCCTCGCGCCCCTCGTCGACACCGTCGAAGCGCTCAACCGCTCGACGACCGGCTGAACCCCGATGCCACGACGGGGGCACGCCGAAGGCGAGCCCCCCGTACGCGAACCAGGCTGACGTGATCCCGGTCGACGCCCCGATCCATGACCGACGGCGTCGAGGCCCGCCCTTCAGGCGACGCCTTTCGTGTGGTGGCCGAGGTGCTCGTCGGCCAGTGCCGCAACCTGTTCGGCGAGCGCCGCCAGTCGAGGTTGCGGCGCGCCGCCGTCCGGGCCAGGCGCTCGATGTCCTCTTTCCACGCTCCGGTGGCCGAGTCGGCTTCGCCGACGCCGGCGAAACCGCGGTTCACGAGCCCGCGAGCGTCAGCTGCTCGGTGCCTGGCCACGGCCTCGACGGCGCCGACCGCGTTGGCCAGCGCACTGGCCGGCCGTGACCACTCGCCCTCGCGGGCCCGCGCCCCGGGATTCGCCCGGTCGTAGTCCGCGTCGTCGGCGATGGACAGCGCTCGCACCGACAGATCGAGTCGCCAGAACAGCGGCACCTCCTCGAAACGGACGAACAACAAGCGGCGCCGATCGGAATGAAGGAAGTCCGGGTCGCTGCGGACTTCGGCCACGGGCTGCACCGTGTGCAGAACGGTTCCGACCCGCGCCACACACGCGGCGAACAGGTCGTCGGGCACCAGCCACTCGACGTCGATATCACTGAAGGCGTCCGCGTTGCCCGCCGCGAGCGACCCCAGCAACACCGTCCGCGACCCAGGGAAGTTCCGTTCCAGGGCGGCTCGCGCGCCGGCTGCCAGACTCTCGCGGTCACCTCGGAACTTCATGCGGGACACCATAGAGCCGGCGTGCGTTCCACGAGAACGGGCGGCACCCCCGTGGGGGGTGCCGCCCGGCGATCGGTGGCTGTGGCCTGGTACTACCGCACGTCGTACGCCCGGGTCACGGTCTGGGTGACGGAGTTGCCGTTCGTGTCCGTCAGTTCGACCTTCAGCGTGACCTGCTTACCGGAGGCGCCCGCGTGGTTCACCGTCGCGGTCCAGGTCCCCTCATGTTCGGCGGTCGCCGCCTTGGACCAGGTGGTGCCGCCGTCGTAGGAGTACGAGAGCTTCGCGGCCCGCAGGGCGCCCGGCTGATAACCGGCATGGCCGGTGACGCCGAGGGTGATGCTCTGCCCGTCAGTCGCGGCCAGCGTCTTCAGCCCGTCCTCGGGCAGTTGGTACTGCGGGAAGAGGAGAGGCAGCCCCTGCGAGTACACGTTCTCGTCGAGCTTCGAGCGGAACGACCAGGTGGTCTCGGTCGACGTGGACCGCTTCCACACCTGCGCAGGCTGTCCGAACTTGGCGGTGTGCAGGGTCAGTTCGTACGCCGAGTCGGCCGCCGGGACCTCGAATACACCGGAGGGGAAGGGACTGGAGCCGGCCTCCTGACCGTTGATGCGCAGCGTCATCGCGCCGGTGTCGCCGAACGAACCCTGTATCCCGGCGTGTTCGCTGTCACCCCAGAAGCCGGGAGCGACGCCGATGAGGTTGCCCTGCCGTTCGGCGGCGAGTTGCTCCTTGCCCGAGGCGTCACGCGGGGTGGTCGGGCCTACGACGCCGCCGTACCAGCTTTCGGTGCGCTGCGCTCCGGCCTTGTAGGTGTGGGCGGTGCCCACCATGTACTCGCCCCAGGGGAAGCTGCTGGAGAGCGCCTGTGAGAAGCCGGTGTCGCCCGCCGAGTAGTACTCGGTGCGCTTGCCGGGCACCGCGACCTGGTCGAAGAAGCCGGTCACGGGGACATCGGCGTTCGGCCGGTGCGCAGTGACCATGTCCAGGTAGTCGCCGGCCACACCCATGCCATGGTACGTGGCCTCGGTGCTGCCGAGTTCGGTGTCCCGGACGCGGTAGGCGCGGTCGGAGTTGATGGGGCCGTTCTCCGGGAAGGCGAGGTTGTACACGTACGGACTCGCGGCGGTGGCCTGCCAGTCGAGGGTGACCGGGCCGGAGGACAGCCGGTCCAGGACCGTCTTCGCCTCGTCAGCGGGAAGCGCGAGCACCGGCACGAAACCGCCGGTGTAGCCGACGCTGGGGTACCAACGCGCGGCGGAGTCATGGTAGACGACGAGCGCGACGGCTCCGGCCGCCTGAGCGTCCCTGGCCTGCTGCAGGACGGAGGTGCTGTCGTCCGGGACACGAACCAGTGCGATCTTGCCCTTGACCTGGGCCGAGGCGAGTTCCGCGGCGGTGCCGGCACCCGCGTCGACGACCGCGGCCTTGCCGGTGCCGTCGAGGTTGACGGAGCCGGTGCTGCCGGTGACCGGGTGCAGGCGCGGCCCGTCCACGACCCCGAAGTCGGTGATCTGCGGGGCGTACCGGCGCCAGTAGCTACCGAACTCGAAGTCGCCTTCCTTGGCGCGGCCTTCGACATCGGCGTAGTAGCCCTTGACCGAGCGTCCGCCGCTCAGCGAGCCCGCGTGCTGCCAAGTGCCGCCCCAGGAGCGGGAGAAGGCCAGCGTGGCGTCGCCGTTCTCGGTGGGCCGGTCGGTGCGCACGGACAGCCGGTGCGCCTGACGCGCATCGAGGACGACAGTGGTGTCCTTGGCGATCTCCAGCTGCGGACGGGCCGCGTACGCCACGGAGTTCACCAGGTTGCTGTCACTGTCCGGCGTGGTGATGAAGGAAGAGAGGAAGTAGCTGCCGGGACGCACCTGGTACGTCTGCTCGGCGGCGCCGTCGTTGTAACGCCGCTCGCCGGTCGCGTCGTCCGTGCCGATGAGGTCCAGGGACGAGGAGCCGGCGGCAGGCTTGCCGCTGCGGTCGACCACCTTGACGCGGAGGCTGACGGTCTGCGGCTGGACGTACAGCGAGAACGGCGTGGAGACGGAGGCTTTGCCGTCCGTGGCGATGACGCGGCCGGTGATGTCGCCGTACTGGCTCGCCTTGAGCGAGGCGGACGGGTCCAGTCGGAGCGGCACCTTGACGGTGGCGCCCGCCGGCACGGCCACCGACTTCTCGCCCAGCTTGGCGAGGGCCGAGTGGACGGCGGACCCGTCGTTGCCGGTGACGCCCTGCACGCTGAGGTTCAGCGTGACCGGCTTGTCGCTGTTGTTGGTGTAGGGCACGTCGACCGTGGTGCGGTCTGCCTTGCCCTGTGGCCAGTTGAAGCTGCCGCCCTGCACTGCGGGGGCGCTGAGTACGCTCTGGTCGATCGCGGCCTTCACATCGAGGCGTCCGCCACCGGTCTCGCGGACGTCGCCCGGGATGGCGCTGTCCGCGGAGGACACGAGTGCGGCCTTGATCTGCTGCGCGGTCCAGCCGGGGTGCCGCTGCTTGACGATGGCGGCCGCTCCCGCGACATGCGGGGTCGCCATCGACGTGCCGCTCATGCTCTGGTACGCGTAGACGCCTCGGCCGCCCGCGGCGGCGGCGGAGATGTCCACGCCGGGCGCGGCGATCTCGGGCTTGAGGGTGTGCGAGTCATAGGCGGGGCCACGGCTGGAGAACCACGCGGTGGAATCGTCCCGGTCGACGGCGCCCACGGTGAGCACGCTCGGCGCACAGCCCGGCGAGGACACCGAGTTGAGCGACGGCCCCGTGTTCCCCGCCGCGATGACGAACAGGGTGTTCTTGCTGGTGCGGGCCAACTCCTCGGTGGCTGTGGCCATCGGGTCGGAGCAGTCGGTGCGGGCCGGGTTGCCGAGACTCATGGAGACGACGTCGGCGCCCTGGTCGACCGCCCACTGCATGCCGGCGATGATCCATGAAGTGGCACCGGAACCGGAGTCGTTGAGCACCTTGCCCACGAGAAGCTCGGTACCCGGCGCGACGCCCCGCTTCTTGCCGTCGCTCGCCGCTCCGGTGCCGCCGACCGTGGAGGTGGTGTGGGTGCCGTGACCCTGACGGTCGGTGGTGTCGGGCGAGTCGGTGAAGTTCTCGGAGGCGTCGATCCGCCCCTTGAGATCGGGGTGTTCGGCGTCGACGCCGGTGTCGAGCACGGCAACCTTGGTGCCCTTGCCGTCGTACCCGGCGGCCCAGGCCTCGGGTGCGTGCACCTGCCGCGTCGACTTGTCCAGAGTGGCCTGGACCTTGCTGTCGAGCCACAGCTTCTTCACGGCACCGGCCGCCCGGGAGCGCGGGCTGCTGATGTCGGCCCAGAACGAGGCGGCGTTCTTCTTGTCGGCCTTCAGCGCGACGCCGTCGACCGCGTCGAGGACGAGACCGCGCTTCGCGCCGTGCGGGGTCGCGGGCACGCTACGGGCGACGTCGACGGACTTGTCGTAGACGGCGATGAGCGGCAGTACGTCAGAGTGCGCATCGTCATAGCCCTGGCGTACCAGGCCGGTGACGTTGAACAGCTCTTCGTCGAGACGGCCCGCGGCGATCGCCGCGGCGGCGCTCTCGGGATAGACGTAGAGGTCCTTGCCGATCTGCCGGGTCTGGACGAGCGGTGCGCTGCCGTCCGAGGCGGGCAGCGCGGTCGCTGAGCTCCGCCCCGACGGGTCCTTGGTGACCAGGACCCGGTCGCCGGTGACGAGCGTGACGACGGAACCCGCGCCGCGCGCCGCGGCAGCGGAACTTCCTGTCAGAGGTCTCTTCTGTGTGGCGGTGTCCCCGGGCGCCTGCGCCACGGAGGGCAAGGCCGCGGTGACGGCCAGGACGGCGGCTGTTGCCGCCCCCAGGGCTGTACGCGATATCGAGCGCATCGCTCTCCCAAGTCTTGGCATCGGCGTCTGACCGCCCATGCCACGTGTGCCGAATTCACCCACGCCGGTACGGCCCGAAAGGCGTACTGCGGACGCTGGTTGGTGCTGCGGTGGCGCTACCTTCGCAGACGGAGGGGTGGTGCGGGGAAGACGGGCCGAGGCGGTTTTGCGCCGTGGCCGTTTCCCGCCAGCAATCCGCCGGGACACACAAGGAGGGGCATCACCGGATGTCGCCGGCCCGGACCGCTTCCGCTGCCGTGCCTGCTGTGTCAGTAGAGTTGAAGGAAGTGGTCGTTGGATGCCGCGGGCCCACCACCACCCCGAGCGCCGCCGTCTCACCGCTTGCACCAAATGTCTGGAGGGCCCTGCATGACCTGGACCGAGTACGCCGTGGTGCGCGACGGTGTCCGCCTTTCCTGCCGCGACTGGGGCGGATCGGGCCCACCCGTTGTCCTCCTGCACGGGCTTGCCGGTCATGCGGGTGAATGGGATGTTCTCGCAGGGAAGTTGAGCGCTCGTCATCGTGTCGTCGCCGTGGACCAGCGCGGACACGGAGTCAGTGAGCGCAACCCGGGCGATGTGTCCCGCGCCGCCTACGTCGCCGACGTCGTCGCCGTCTTTCACGCACTCGGCCTGCATCGTCCCGTGTTGGTCGGCCAGTCGCTAGGCGGTCACGCGGCCATGCTCACCGCTGCCGCGCATCCTGACCTCGTCTCCGCGCTCGTGCTCGTCGAGGCCGGTCCCGGTGGCCCGAACCCCAATGTGCAGGCGGAGATCGGCGGATGGCTCGACTCGTGGCCCAGGCCGTTCACCTCGCGCGAGGCCGCCGTCGCGTTCCACGGCGGTGGACCGGTCGGTGAGGGTTGGGCCGCCGGTCTCGAGGAACGCGACGATGGCTGGTGGCCTCGCTTCGACCGCGATGTGATGGTCGACTCCCTGGCGGAGAACGCCCGGCGTTCCTTCTGGGACGAGTGGGCGAGCATCACCTGCCCGACCCTGGTCGTGCTGGGACAGTCCGGCATCATCCCGCCGGAGGAGATCAGCGGCATGCTCGGCCGTCGGCCGCAGACGGTGGCGGTCAGCATCCCCGGGACCGGACACGACCTGCACCTGGAACAACCGGCCGTTCTCCATCGGCTACTTCGGAGGTTCCTCGCCGGGGACGCCGAACGTTCCCCCCAGGGGCAGACCTGACCCGGGTGCCGACGGAGCCGACCTGAGTACGCTCGCGGACGTCGCTGGTTCGCAGAGTCACTGCCTGAACCTGCGCCCGAAGGGCTTCAGTGGCGCCGTCGGCCCGACATCCTCAGGTCATCACACGCGCCCGCCGAACTGCCAGTTGTGCACCTCGATGTCGGCGTACCGGTCCGAGGTCAGGATGGCGCGTGCCGTGTCCGGGTCCGGTGCCCGGACGAGCGCGGCTGTGCCCAGCCAGACCTCACCGTCGTCGGACAGCAGCGGCCCGTAGGCGATCAACTCGTCCCGGTCGTACGGCACCGTGAGGTCGGCGGGCTGCCCCTCGCCGAGGCCGAGCACCAGGTACCGGTTGCCACCGGTCCGGCCGCCGGGGAAGTCCCACATGGTGCGCCCCAGAGTGTTGCGCCACCGTCGCAGCAGCACGTCCCGGTAGACGCCGGCCTGGTAGGTCGGCTCGTCGAAGGCGAACGCACGGGCAGCGGCGGGATCGGGCAGATCGACGATGTGCACGCTGCCGGTGGGGGTGTCGCCGTCGTCGGCGAGTGTCGGGCCCCGGGCGATCATTTCCTTCGCGTACCGGTCCATATAGGACCAGTGCTCTTCCAGTAGTGCGTGGCGCAGCGTCAAGGAGCCGGGCCGGTCACGGTGGTAGCAGAGGAACTCCATGCCCAGAGGATCTCCTCACGGAAGCCACCAGTCGAGCGAGTTTCGCCGACTCCTCCCAGGAGTCGCTCCGCCGTCGGGGAGGCCGACGGCTGCCGATCACCGGTTGCGGGCGGGGCGGTCGGCTCGCAGCGACCGGTAGCCGGGGTGCACCCCTGGGGTGAGTTCCTGCTGTTCGGCCAGGCGTCTGAGCAGTCCGGCCAACTGCTGGTGCTCGTCGGGGGACAGTGTCTGGCACAGGTGTTGCTCGTGAGCTGCCGCCGCCTCGCGCAGCCGGGCCAGCGTCTCGAGCCCGTGTTCGCTCAGGTGCAGTGCATACAGGCGCCGGTCGTTGGAGTTCCGGCGGCGCTCGATCAGGCCGCGTTCCTCCAGATCGTCGGCGAAGGAGACGAAGCGGCTCGGCGGCATGCCGAGGTCGTCGGCCAGTTCGCGCTGGCTCCGGCCGGGGGTCCTGGCCAGCAGGCGTAGGAGTCCGGCCTGTGCGGGAGTCAGGTCGAGGGCGGCGATCCGCTCGGCGAACAGCTGAGCCGCGTGGGCTCCCAGTTGCGCCAGCAGGAAGGCGACGCCGCCGCGGAGCGCCGGGCTCCCGTCCTCGTTACTGGTGCTCATGACGGCATCATACACGCTTGACAATCGTTCCAAGCTGTAATCATTATCGTGTGTAATCGCTGACCCCTGGAGAAGTCATGGCCATTACCCCCGCCCCCTCACGCCCGGTGGAGAGGACGCGACGCCCGCAGTCCGGGCCGCCGCTCCTGGCCCCCGTCCTGGCGTTCACCGCGCTGACCATCGCCTACGTGGTCGTGAACCGCTCCACCCCACACCCCGACGCCTCCGGCCTTGCGGTCCTGCACTACGCCCGCAGCCATGACACCGCGATCAGGCTGGGCTCCTTCCTGTTGTTCGCCTCCGCAGTGCCGCTGGCGCTGTGCGCCGCGGTGTTCTACCGGCGGCTGCGGGCCTTGGGAATCACCGCGCCCGGCTCGGCGATCACCTTGGTCGGGGGAGTACTGGCCAGCAGCGCGCTGACCGCAAGCGCGATGTTCACCTGGAGCAGCGGTCGCCTGTCGGAAGACGCCCCCGCCACCCTCGCCCGCGTGCTCGCGGACCTGTCATTCCTGTCCGGTGGCCCCGCCTATGCGGTGATGTACGCCCTGTTCACCGCCGGGATTTCGGTGACGGGCCTGTTGGCCGGCCTGCTGCCGCGCGCGGTGACCTGGACCGGACTGCTGATCGCCGCCGCCGGGATGCTCTCCACACTGACCCTGCTGGCCTCCGGCTTCGCCTACCTCCTGCCGGTTGTCCGCTTCGGCGGCACCGTATGGCTGCTGTTCGTCGCAGTGCTGCTGCCGCGCACCCGCCGCCGCACGCCACACGGGCAAGAGCCCCACCCCGCCTCGTCCTGACCAACCATCCCCAACCAAGGAGCCACTACAGATGTCTGGCAACTTCCCCGACCTGAGCGGCAAGGTCGTATTCATCACAGGCGGATCGCGCGGCATCGGTGCCCGGACCGCACAAGCCTTCGCAGCCCAGGGCGCCAAGGTCTGCGCTGTCGGACGGGACCTTCAAGCCCTGGCCGCGGTCGTCGCCGGTATCACCGACGAGGGCGGCACGGCGATCAGCGCGGTCGCCGACGTCACCGATTCCTCCGCGGTGGACGAGGCGCGCCGGCAGGCCGAGTCCCGGCTCGGTCCGGTCGACGTCCTGGCTGCCTTCGCTGGAGGGCAGGGCTTCCCTGTCCCGTCCGTGGAACTGACCGAGCAACGCTGGCGTGAGGTCATCGACTCCGACCTCACGTCGGCGTTCGTCACCATCCGCGCGTTCCTGCCGGGCATGGTCGAGCGCGGCAGCGGCTCGATCATCACCATGTCCTCGGCAGCCGGTCGCCAACCCAGCCAGGCCAATCTCGCCTATGGTGCAGCCAACGCCGGGTTGGTGATGCTCACTCGGCACCTGGCCACCGAGGTCGCACCGCATGGGATCCGCGTCAACTGCATCGCCCCCTCGGCCGTCCTCACGGAGACGATGGAGGCCCGCATGCCCGTCGCCGTGCAGGCCAAGGTCGCCGTCATGCATCCGCTGGGCCGCATGGGAACCCCGGACGACGTCGCCCGCACCGCCTTGTTCCTCGCCTCCGAGGACGCCTCCTGGCTGACCGGACTCACCATCGACGTCGCCGGCGGCCGTGTCACCGGCTGAAGAGGACCGCCGGGGCGCTCACCGCACCCGCACCGAACGCGGCAGCCCGCCCGTGCAGGAAGCGTGCTCCCGGTCGTCGGAAGGGGCGGCCGGTGTCCGGCGCCCTCGTGTGGGGCCGGCGCCTTCTGTCATGGCGGGCGGGGCCAGAGATGCCTGAACCTGGCCCCGTCAGCCGTCAGCCGTCAGCCGTCAGCCGTCAGCCGTCAGCCGTCAGCCGTCAACTCGGCCACCGCGCCACGGAGGCGGGGTGGCCGACCTGCGGGCGGCCTCGTCGCGATGCAGAGCCCTTGTCATCTGGCCGCGCAGCCGGTCCTGCAGCCGATCCGCCAGTTCATGTGCCGTCGCCTCCTGGGCATGAACGACCATGTGCGTGCTCCGCATGACAAGCTCGGCCACTGCGGACCAGGGCTGCGCGGTGTGATGCGCCGCTGCCTTGCTGATCCTCACCTCACCACTGGCGACTGGAATCCCCGGCCGACTGAGGAGCGCGTCGACCTTGGTCTTGACGTATCCGAGAGCTTCCTCGTCCACATTTCCTTCCGCCCGTACCTGTACGGCGACCATGGTGCTGAGGTGGGTGCCGGTCTTCTTGGCAGTCATCTGCTCCGCTCCTCCCGATCGTTTGGTCGGCGGCTCCAGACTCCTGTGAGGAGCGGCCCTCGCCCAGGGCTGTCAGGCCCCAGGAGCGGGACCAAAGGGCCTTGCCTGCCAGGGCACGGCTCGCCGACCGACAGGCCCGCGCGCAGGGACGTTCAGCCCAATCGGTCGAGACCTTCGGCATCCGGCACAACGCCGCGCATCCGACGAGAGTGAGAGGCGTCAGGCGAAGCAGGACCTGATCACCCTGGAGGGATCACAGTCATGACCGCGCACGAGCACTCTCACCGGAGCTCGGTCTTCCACCGGCCGACCTTCCGTCGGCACCGAGCCTCCGCCCCCGCATCCGCCGTGTCGGCACACGCCGACTCGCGCGCGCACTCCGCAGTGGCCTGCGCCCTCGCGTCTCTGCGCATTCTGACCGGGTTCATCTTTCTGTGGGCGTTCCTGGACAAGACCTTCGGCCTTGGTTACTCCACGGCGTCCGGCAAGGGCTGGATCGACGGCGGGTCGCCGACGAGTGGCTTCCTCGGCTCGGTCGCGGTGGGGCCGATGGCGTCGACGTT
>NZ_JBSFLQ010000043.1:0-59342 GCF_053599115.1 Streptomyces sp. NPDC001020
CTCAACCCCATGCTCGCCGGAGCCGCCATGGCCTTCTCCTCCGTCTTCGTCGTCGGCAACAGCCTGCGACTGCGCGGATTCCAACCGGCCGACCGGTAAGCGCTCCGCCAACCAGATCGCCCCCGAGGCCCGACGGCTCCGCAAGCCGCCGGGCCTCGGGGGACCAGCCACACGGAAGGGAGGACGGCGATGACGTATCGACCGGCACCGTCGAACCACGTACGACCGCAAGGAGTACGAGCGACCTCATGGACGATGGTCCGTAAGGGGGCCGCACACCCGGTGACCCGGGCGGCCGCCGCCGCACTGTTGCAAGCCGTGGCCACGCATCTCGGTCAGGCGGCCGCTTCCCAGGGCCGGACGGGTCCGTGCGCCTGTCGCTGACCGCACTCCCAATGAGCACGCGGGTACGGCTTCGGCCGTACCCGCGTGTTTTTTCGGAACCTGGGACCGGTCCGCAGGAGCGGCAGCCCCTGGGCCCGTGCCCGGGGGCTCAGCGCTGGTAGGCCACCAGCGCCATCATTCCGACCTCGCCGTGGTACGCGTTGTGGCAGTGCAGCATCCACTGGCCGGGGTTGTCCGCGTCGAAGAAGACCGACACCGTCTTCTTCGGCAGCACGATCGTGGTGTCCTTGCGGGGCCCGTCACTGCCGAGTTGGTAGGTGTGGCCGTGCAGGTGCATCGGGTGCCACATGGTGGTGTTGTTGACGAAGTCCAGCCGGACGCGCTGACCCTGCTCCACCGTGATCGGATGGGCGGCCGGGTCGCTCATGTCGAAGCGCCTGCCGTTGATGGCCCAGTCGTACTTCGCCATGCCGCCGGTCAGCTCGATGCGGTGGACCCGGTCCGTCTTCTTCGACGCCAGGCGAACGTCGTCCGCCGCCTTCAGCTGCGACGCGGACATGATCATGCCGTGCAGTTCCTTCGGGCGGACGTTCGCCTTGGGGCTGCCTCCGGAGCCGGTGCGGACCAGGGCCATGCCGCCCGCGTTCTTTCCCTCGGCCTGTGCGACCAGCGGGAACACGCCGTCGTCGAGGGTGACCAGGACGTCATAGCGTTCCCCCATGCCGATCAGCAGGGCGTCGACCTGCTGGTGCCGGACGGGGAAGCCGTCGGTGTGGGTGACGGTCAGCCGGTGCCCGCCGAGGGCGACGCGGTAGGCGGTGTCACCTCCGGCGTTGATCAGACGGATCCGGATCCGTTTGCCGGGCTTGCTCCGGAACACCTGCGGGTCGGCCGCGACGCGTCCGTTGACCAGGTGGTGCGGGTACTTCACGTCGCCGGCGTCCCCGCCGAGCAGCGCGCTCTCGGCGCCCATCAGCATGAACCTCATCGACATACCGCCACCGGAGGGCGAGCCGGACGGGGACCCGCTCATGTCCATGTCCCCCATGTCCATGCCGCCCATGTCCCCCATGTCGTGGCCACCGTGACCACCGTGGCCCGACTGGCCGGACGAACCGCTCGAATCACCACCCCCGTGCATGCCGCCCATCCCCTGACTCAGCTCGGCGAGGGCCTCGTCCGGAGTGCCCGTGACACCGTCCAGCCAGTCGTCGAGCACGACGACCCACTCCTCGTCGTACGACAGCGGCTCCTTCGGGTCCTCCACGATCAGCGGGGCGTACAGGCCACGGTCGATCTGGGCCCCGACGTGCGGGTGGAAGAAGTAGGTGCCGGGGGCGTCGGTGACGAACCGGTAGGTGAAGTTGCTTCCGGCCCTGACGTGGGTCTGGGTGGCCGGTGGGACGCCGTCCATGTCGTTGCGCAGGGCGAGGCCGTGCCAGTGCACGGATGTGGCGGTCTTGCCCGGAAGTTGGTTGGACAGGGTGGCGGCGAGTCGGTCGCCGGCCGAGACGCGCAACTCCTTGCCGGGGGCCTGGCCGTCGAAGGCCCATGTCCTGGCCTTGATTCCCGCGCCCAGCTCCACCGTGGCCGGGGCGGCGACCAAGGTCACCTCATGCGTTCTGCCGGTCCTGGTGCGCTTCTTCTCGGCCGCGGCGACCGCCGAGCCGGACGGGCTGACCAGGTCGGAAGTGGCGCCGGAGTCGGTGCTGCAGGCGGCGAGTGCGCCCACGCCTGCGATGCCGAGTCCGGCCAGGAGCACGGATCGACGGTTCAAGGTGTTCACGAATGGTCCTCTTCTCACGGTGGTGTCCGCTGGGTCGCGTGCGAGCACGGCAGCGCGTGTACGAGGACACGCGCGGCCGTGGGCGCGGCCTACAGCAGCAACCGGGAGAGGAGTGAGAGATCGGGCGGTGCCCGGCCCACGGTTCCTGGGACGTCCCGCCCGGCGGCAGCACGGGAAGGCACGGCCAGAGCGTGGTTGACGGCGGGCTCGGACGGAGGTACCAGCTTCACCGTGTCAACGCCGGCCGCGGAGCAGTGCTGCATCCCCGCGCCCGTGCAGGCGCCGTCAGAGCCGAGGGAAACCGGAGCCGCCGCATTGGCGAGCGGGGCAGGCGCGGCGGAGTGGGATCGCGCGGGCGGGACGGATCCGTGATCCATGCCCGTCATACCGACCGCCTCGACCGTCCGGGACGACGGGACGTGAGTCATCGGTGCGACCGTCTCGTGGTGCACGAGAACGGCGAGCACCACGACCAGCGCGATGACGACGGCACGCGTGCAGCGGAGGACGACGCGCCAGGCGCTTCGGCGATCCTCGGCTGTCGTCATGCTTCCATCCGCGTTTCGGTGACGTCGGGTGCCGTCAATATACCCGTACGGGGTACCCATCGCCCGTGCCGGCCGCCGGACACCCACCTGTCGGTGATGGATCGAGCACACAGCGTGTCTGTAGGGTGTGCGGCGCGACGCCCGGTGTGAAGGCGCACCCTCGACGGGCACCGCGCCGAGCAGACGCCCCGGCGACGCGCGGGCCTCGCGCACCTTCTCCGCCTGTTCGCACCGGTACGAGCCCCGATTCACCGCGGAGAGCCTCATGGTCCTGTCCAGGCGCCACGTCGTCACCGGACTCAGCTCTGCCCTCACCGCCCCGTTGACGGCACCCGACACCCCGCCGCCCCTCTCGGCGCCTTCGGCCTCCGACCCCGAGGCGCTCGCGCGCGACGAGTCGTTCTGGCGTAGATGCGCCCGGCAGTACCGCGTCAGCGACGCGTACACCAACCTCGAGAACGGCTATTACGGGATCATGCCGGATCCGGTTCGCCGCGCCTACCACCGCAATGTCGACCGCCTCAACCGGTCGAACTCCTATCTGCTGCGCACCACTTACAAGCCGGAAGCCGACGCCGTCCGCGCCCGGATCGCCGCGCTGGCGGGCGTGACCAAAGAGGAGATCGCGCTCACCCGCAACGGCACCGAAGCGCTGCACAACCTGATCGGCGGGTACAACCGACTCCGCCCCGGCGACGCCGTGCTGTACGCCGACCTCGACTACCACAGCGCGCAGTACGCCATGAACTGGCTACGCGAACGACGCGGCGTCGACGTCGTGCGCATCACGATCCCCGAACCAGCCACCCGGCAGGCGGTTCTCGACACCTACGCCAAGGCCCTCAGGGACCACCCACGGGTCCGGTTGCTGCTGCTCACGCACCTGAACAACCGGACCGGCCTCGTCCTCCCGGTCCGCGACCTCACCCGACTGGCGCGCGGCAAAGGCGTGGACACGATCGTGGACGCCGCTCACTCCTGGGGACAACTCGACTTCACCATCCCCGACCTCGGAGCGGACTTCGCGGTCTTCTCCCTGCACAAATGGATGAACGCACCGCTCGGTACCGGCTTCCTCCACATCCGTCACGGCCGCCTGGCCGACATCGACCGCGCCTACGACGACGAGACCTATCCCCTCGACGACATCCGCTCCCGCGTCCAGCTCGGCACGATGGATGTCGCCCCCGTCCTGTCCGTACCCGCGGCGCTGGACTTCCACCGTGCGCTGGGCGGCAGCGCCGTCAAACAGGCCCGCCTGCGCTACCTCCGCAACCGCTGGGTCAACCAGGTGAGGCACATCGACAACCTGGAGATCCTCACCCCCGACGACCCCGAGACCTACGGCGCCATCACCTCGTTCCGCGTGACCGGACGCACCTCCGAACGCGACAACACCGCCAGCGCGAAACACCTGCTCGACCACCACCGCATCTTCACCGTCCAACGCGGCGGACCGGCCAAGGGCGACTGCGTACGTGTCACCCCGGCACTCTTCACCCTCACCCACCATGTCGACGCGCTGGCGACAGCCCTGCACGACGTCGCCACGCGATTCCGCGCACCCCGGTCGGGCGGGTGACTCGCCGCAAGGCTGCACGACGGCCCGTCGCGGAGTGTGCCCTTGCCCCCGAACGCGGGGTGACCGACCTGAAAACCGATCCCACCTTCTCCGCCGCGAAGCAGAGATCCAGCAGATATCCGCAGGTCAGGGGCGTGTTAACGGAGATGACAACGGTCACCGATGCAGCCTTTGGCGTTTGCCTCCACCATGCGTTTCACTGCCGGGAACGCGTCCGACACGAGGGGGAAGGCGTACGACATGCGCGATCATGATCACGACCGTGGGGTGGGGTCGGGGCACGAGAGCCACGGGCACGGTCACGGCGCCGACGGGCACGCGGGCCACTCTCACGGCGTTTCGGCGGACGCCGACCGTCGCTGGTTGACCGTCGCGCTCACCCTGATCACGGTGTTCATGGCCGCCGAGGTCGTCATCGGCGTCATCGCCGGCTCGCTGGCCCTGATCTCCGACGCGGCGCACATGCTCACCGACGCCGCCTCGATCGTCCTCGCCCTGATCGCGATGCGGCTGTCGGCGCGCCCGGCCCGCGGCGGCTTCACCTACGGACTCAAGCGTGCGGAGATCCTCTCCGCGCAGGCCAACGGCCTCACGCTGCTCCTGCTGGGCACCTGGCTGGCGTACGAGGCGGTGCACCGGCTGATCAGCCCGCCCGAGGTCGAGGGCGGGTTGATGCTGGCGACCGCGCTCGTCGGGATCGTGGTGAACGTCGTGGCCACCTTGTGCATCTCCAAGGCCAACCGCAGCTCCCTGAACGTCGAGGGCGCCTACCAGCACATCCTCAACGACCTCTTCGCCTTCATCGGCACCGCCGTGGCCGCGCTGATCGTCGTCCTGACAGGCTTTGCGCGTGCCGACGCCATCGCCACGCTCGTCGTGGTCGCCCTGATGTTCAAGGCCGGATACGGGCTGGTCCGCGACTCCGGGCGGATCTTCCTGGAAGCCGCCCCGGTGGGCTTCGACCCCGACGCCATCGGGGACGAACTCGCCACGCGTCCCTCCGTCGTGGAGATCCACGACCTGCACGTGTGGACCATCACCTCCGGCGAGCCCGCCCTCTCCGCCCACGTGCTGGTCGAGCCGGACGGAGACTGCCACGCCGTACGCCGCCATCTGCAGCAGATGCTGCGCGACAAGCACGGCATCAGCCACGCCACGCTCCAGGTCGACCACCTCGCGGAGGACGTACCGGCCGCGGAGAACCGGCTGCACATCACCACGCTCGCGGGAACCGCGGCCGCTCACTGCGACGACGCCCACGGACCCGTCCACCGGCCCGGACCGCACGAACACTGACGCCGGCAGACGCCCTTGCGCGGCCGGGGCCGGATCCGTGCGGTCCGGCCCCGGCATGTCGGCTTCAGCCCGGTACGGGAACCGGTCGCGTCGCCAGGTGTCCGGCTCGGTGCAGTCGGGCCACCAGCCCCGCGCACATCAGCCCGGTGGTGGCCAGCGCGGCCCACGGCAGCCAGCGCACCCCGGTGTCGAACAGCGCTCCGACGGCCAGGTTGCCCACGGAGACGGCGATGCCGGAGGCGGTGTTGTAGGCGCCGTAGTACGTCGCGACGAGCCGATCGCCGGAAAGCCGGACCACGGTGTCCATCTCGAACGGGTAGAGCAGGGCACCGCCCCAGGCCAGCAGGGCGGCACACAGGACGAGTGCGAGGACGCTCGCCGTGAGGCCGAGACTTCCCGGGTACGGGCCGGGCAGCAGCGGCACGAACGCGGCCCCCATCACCATGAGGCCGTAGGCGATGGCCTGTGGTCCGGCCAGGGTCCGTTTCGCCCATGTGGTCAGCTTCAGCTGGCCGGACAGCGCGGCCAGCGCGGAGATGGCGAAGACCGCGCCGGTGACCAGCCCGGTCCGGTCACCGAAGAGGTCACGGGCCCTCAGCGGCAGCGCGAGGTAGACCTGGAAGGCCAGGACGTACGAGCCGGTCATCGCGGCGGTGAAGAGCAGGAAGGGCCGGTTGGAGACGACGGTGCGCCAGTCGGCGGCCACCGCACGCCAGGCCGGCTCGGCGCCCCGGTCGGCCGGGGCACGTGCGGGCAGGGCGCGGGCCTGAAGCGCGGCCAGGATGCCGAAGACGGTCGCCGCGACCGTGCACACGGCGGCGAAGTCCCAGGTCAACAGGGCGAGTCCGGCGAGCGGGCCGACGAGGATGCCCGCCTGGTAGAAGACGTTGAAGGCGGCGAAGGCCTCCACCCGCCGCTCTTCGCCCGCGTCCGCGGCAAGGTAGGCGCGGACGGCCGGGTTGAACAGCGCCCCGGCCAGCCCCGTCAGCGCCGACGCGCCGATCAGGGCGGGCAGCGAACCGGCCACCGCCAGCAGCCCGAAGGCCACGGTGCGCAGCACGCAACCGGTGAGGATCATGGGCTTGTAGCCGTACCGGTCGGCGAGCGTGCCGCCGATCAGGAACATGCCCTGCTGGGAGAAGTTCCGGACGCCGAGCACCAGGCCCACCGCCCAGGCCGCGAGCCCGAGCCCGTGAGCGAGGTGGTCGGCCAGATAGGGCATGAGCATGTAGAAGCCGAGGTTGATGGCGAACTGGTTGACCATCAGCAGCCGCGCAGGCCGGTCGAAGGAGGCGAGCTGGGCCCGCAGTCCCCTCGTCACAGGCCCGCCTTCACCAGGTCACGCCCCAGTGGGTCACGGACCTGACCGCACCGGGTCCAACTGGTGACCACGCACGCGTCCGGCTCCGCGATCTCGTCGGGTTCCTCCGGCGGTTCCTGGCCGAGGAGTTGGTGCTCGCGGCACCAGGCGTCGTTGTAGACGGTCTCCAGATAGCGGTACGGACCGTCGGGGAAGACCGCGGCGATCCGGGTGCCGACCGGGAACGTACGAGCGGCCCATCCGGCGACGAGCGCCACTGCGCCGACGCTCCATCCGCCGGACGCGTAGTGGCGCCGCGCCAGCCGGCGGCAGGCCCACACCGCCTCGGCCGGGGCCACCCAGTGGACCTCGGTGAAGGCGCCGTAGTCGACGTTCTCCGGGTGGATGCTGGAGCCGAGGCCGCGCATGAGCCGGGGAGCGGCGGGCTGCCCGAAGATGGTCGAGCCGACCGCGTCCACCCCGATCAGCCTCAGTTCGGGAAGGGATTCGCGCAGTGCGGCCGTGACACCGGCCGAGTGACCGCCCGTGCCCACCGCCGCGACCAGGACGTCGACACGGCCGAGCTGAGCGAGGAGTTCGGCGGCCAGCGGCCGGTAGGCGGCCACGTTGTCCGGGTTGCGGTACTGGTCCGGGCAGTACGCTCCCGGGGTACGCGCCAGCCGTTCGGCCACGCGCTCGCGGCGGGCTTCCTGCCAGCCGCCCTCCGGATGCGGGGCGGTGACCTGGTCGACGCGTGCGCCCAGAGCGGTGAGGAGACGGACCACGGAGGGTTCCATACCGGGGTCGGTGACGACGGTGACCGGGTGACCGTAGGTCAGCGCGGCCAGGGCGAGCCCGAGGCCCAGGGTGCCGCTGGAGGACTCGACGATCGGCGCGCCCGGCGCGAGCTCACCGCGCCTGCGCGCTTCGGCGACCATGTGCAGGCCGGGGCGGTCCTTGATGCCGCCAGGGTTGGTGCCTTCCAGCTTGGCGTAGAAACCCCGGCCGGGCGGGGCGAAGGGCTCGTCGATCCACAGGACGGGTGTGTTGCCCACGAGTTGGGCGGGACGACGGGCGATCACGGGCAGCGGGGCATGGGCCCCGAGGGGTTCGAGCAGCGAGAGGTGCATGAGCGTACGGCTCCTTCGCGCCCCGCGCCGGTGCGCGGAGTGCGTGGTGGGGGGCATGGGCGCGCGGGCACGCCCCGGGCCGGTTGTCGGCCGGGGGACGTGCGGATGCGCCTACTGACGCCGGACGCAGTGCAGCGCGAGGGTGGACGGGCCGTCCGGTGCGCGGGCGGTGCCGGCCGCGCCACACCGTGTGCCGGGCCTGGCGAGAGGCCCTACAGCGGCGGCGACCGGGACGGGTGAAGGTACGTCGTGGTCGGGCTCGGCGACCGCGTCGTCGCAAGCGGCCCGGGGCCGGTCCACCACGTGGTCGCTGTGACCGTCCGCCTTGTGCTCGTGCCCGGGGGGCCGCGCGGGGCCGTCCCTGTCGTCGTCCGCATCGAGCTGAGAGCAGTCGACGATGCCGCCCACGTGGGGACCGGCGAAGGCGGAACAGTGCACCGTGCCCGCAAGATGCGCGGTGACGAATACGACGAGGCCGAGCAACAGCCCGACACGCACCGCGACGCACCCGCGCCTCGATGCCCAGCCTCGCAGTCCGATCACATGCACAGAGTATTCGCTTGAGTACGGTCCGTCATGCTTCGGTGTGTCTGAGGTCGGTCTCCTTCCGGATTCCGGTGGAGAAGATCAGGGTGCTGTCGTGTCGAACAGGCCGGCGCGGGCGGCGAGCAGGGCGGCTGCGGCCGCACGGGAGGTGGCTCGTTCGTCGAGGGGCTCGCCGGTGATGAAGAGACGGTGATAGAGCGGGGCGGTGGCGGCCCGGATTCCGTCAGCGCGCCCGTGTGATCCACTCGCCGCCGCCCAGTGGGTAGTCGTAGCCCGGGCGGCCCACGTCGGCGCTGGTGTGGAACGGGGTGCCGTTGTCGTCGATGTGGACGGTGCCGCGGCGGCTGCCGCTCGACCAGTCCAGGGTGAGGTCCCAGCGGACGTCGTGCGCCTTGGTGCGGGCGGTGACGTAGAAGACCTCCGGGTCGGACTCGCTGACCTTGTACGGGAAGTCGCGCTGGCCGTTCTTGACGGTGACCGTGGGACTGCCGTTGTCGAGGCTGATGTCGAACGACTTGGTGTCGACGCCACCGCCGCACCCGACGCCCATCACGTAGTCGTTCCAGGCGAGCGGCGCGCCCTTGGTGAGGACGCGTACGTGCAACGCCTCCAGTACGACCGTGTCCTTGCCGGTGCCCTGGACGGTGAGGGCGATCCGCTGTTCACCCGAGGACACCGCCCCGTATGCGGCGGCCCAGCGCGGAGCGTCCTGCTCGTTCGCCGGCGGGCCGACCTGCTCCGGTTCGCTGTTGACGAGGAAGTGCTGACTGCACGGGGTGTCGTAGACGTAGGGGCGGGTGCCGACAGCGAGCGGAACAGCGCCGACGTTGCTGTCGCCGGTGGGCTGGACCGGACCCTGCTTGCTGCCACCCTTCGAAGGGCCGGACTCGGCCCCCTTGGACTGGGTGGTGGGGGAGACGGAGGCCGATGCGGACGGCTTGTGTCCCTTCACGCTCGGAGACGGGGCGGCGGACGGCTTCCCGGCGCCCGCCGTGCCGGTGATCGTGGCGGCGGCACCGGCCGTCTGCTGGTTCCCTGTGTCGGTCCCGCCACCGAACAGCGGACGCACGGTGAGCACCACGACCCCCAGCACGGCGGCCACCGCGACGCAGGCGATCAACACGGTGCGGCGACGGCGGGGACGACGCGGCGGCGCGGGCTCGCGCCGCACGTCGACGACGACCGGATCACCGTTCTCGCCCTCGCCCTGCCGGTTCGATGCCGCTGAGCCGGGATCCACCGTTTCAACGGTTTCCGGCCCATCAGCCGCATCAGCAGAACCGGCAGCATCAGCGGCATCCGCCGAACCGGCTGAACCGGCTGAACCGGCTCCAGGAGCCGAACCCGTCGCCGCGGCCTGATCCGCCCTGTGCCCTCGCGCCGCGTCCGCCAGGATCCAGCGCCGGTGCAGCTCCACCAGCTCCTGCGGCGTGGCCCGGCAGACCCTCGCGAGGCGCTCCACCGGTGCGTACTCGATCGGCACCGCGGTGCCGTTGCAGTAGCGGTGCAGCGTCGACGTGCTCATGTGCAGCCGCTTGGCAAGCGCCCCGTAACTCAGTCCCGAGCGGTCCTTGAACTCGCGCAGCAGCCGCGCGAACGCCTTGGTTTCCTCGCGCCCTGTCGCCCCTGACACCCGTTCCCCCACACCCGTATTCCAGTCTCGCGTTCCAGGGACACCGCGTTCACCCTGGTCAGAGCGCATTTCGGTGTTCCAGCGTCCCCAACTGCCCACAATGCATGGCGGTTGGGACGGATCACTTCGCAAACTCGGATCATCCAATCACCACCGCCACCCGAACACCGAAGGGGCACGGCAGCATGACCAACCTCCGCACCTCCCGCACTCGTCTCGTCGGCGCGGCCTCCGCCGTCGTTCTCGCCGCGCTCTCCCTGACCGCGTGCAACGACGGAAAGGCGTCTCACGACGAGGGGGCCTCGCAGGCCACCAACACGACCGCGAACTCCTCGCCCAGTGCTCCTTCTTCCGGCCCCGACGCCGACTCCTCTCCTTCTTCTTCCTCTGCCTCGTCCTCCTCTTCGGATGCCAAGCCCGCCACCCCCACTGCCGGGCGTGCCACGCACACCTCCGCACCGAAGGCGCCCGCATCCTCCGGCAAGCCCGTCACCTGCGAGGGGGCCAACACCAGAACGGTCGCGGCCCCGCTGAACCGCCCCGTGAACCACATGCTGCTCACGGTGACCAACACCGGTGGCAAGAGCTGCTACCTCTACGGGTATCCCGCCGTCCGCTTCGGCGAGGCCCAGGCCGTGCCTCCGGTCATCGAGGACTCGCATCCGCAGGCAGTCGTCACGCTCAAGCCGGGCGAGTCCGGCTACGCCTCCGTGAACCTGTCCGCCACCGACGGCAGCGGCTCGAACGGCCAGACCGTGAAGTCCCTGACCGTCTACTTCCACGGCCCCTCGGGCAACGAGAGCGTCGGCACGGGCGCTCACCCGTCGCTCCCCGCGAAGGGCGTCTACGTCGACGACTCGCTCAAGGTCACGTACTGGCAGCAGTCGATGGACGACGCCATCAACTGGTGACGCCCGAGCGCGCGCTCGAAGAACAGCAGCGCACAGACCGTAGAGGGGTTGGCAACTGCTCGCCGGGGAGTGTGCTCTGCGGTTGGTTCAACTCGTCTTCCGCTCCTGCGGCCGATCCGTGCCGTACAGCTTCGCGGAGGCGTCCACGTGGGCCAGTCTTCGCAGCGCGCTGAACGCCGCCTCACCCAGTACGGTCCCGACCACCACGGCCTCCACCATGTCCTCGGCCGCCACCCGCCGGTCCACGTATTCGAGGTCGGCGCGGGCGACCTGCTCGGCCGCGTCGGCGTAGTCGTCGAGCACTTCGACGAACGCCCTGTGGCCCAAGCGGTCCATGGCGGCAAGGGCCTTGGACAGGTCGGCGGCTGCGGTGTTCGACTCGTGCGTCCGCCAGCCACGCCGGGAGATGAGGTCGGCGACGACGGCCTGAGCGGCTGTCGACTCGGCATCGTCGTACTCGGTGTCCCCGTTCCCGAGGCGGTCCGCGGCAGTGCCGAGCACTTTGTGCAGCGGACGCTCCGGGTCGTCGACGGCCGCCAGTACATCCGCGATTTCGGCCACCTTCATGCCGCCCACATCGAGCAGTGCCCGGATCAGCCGCAGCCGACGCTCGTGCGCGTCGCCGTAGGCCGCCTGGTTCGGGCTGGTCAGCTCACCCGGAGGCAGTAGGCCCTCTCGGACGTAGTACTTGATCGTCGGTACCGACACCCCGGTCCTGCGACTCAACTCCCCGATACGCACTGCCGGTTCCCTCCTTGACCTTCGCCCTGAGGCCGAGCCGGCCCTTGCCGACCAGTCTCCCATGATAGATAGTTGGGCTATCGGATAGCGGATAGTGCTGCTACCTACTTGGGGGATCCATTGTCTTCTTTACGTCCGTCACACCGGCCTGCACTGCAGTCGTCTCCGTCGGCGCCCTGGCGGTCATGGCACCGGCCGCTGGTGCTGTTCGCGGGGGCGATGGCGTTGATGGCGGTCGTGTCCGCAGTGGGACTCGCCGTCGACGACCGTGTGTTGGCGGGCGCGCCGATCTGGTTCAAGCCGTTCAAGTTCTCGGTGTCGTTCGTGGCGTACGGCCTCTCCTTGGCCTGGATGCTGTCGCTCCTCCCCAGCGGACGACGCGTCGGCTGGTGGGCGGGGACAGTCGTCGCTCTGGCGAGCCTCGTCGAGATGGTGATCATCACCGGGCAGGTGGTGCGCGGGAAACGCAGCCACTTCAACTACGCGACACCCTTCGACGAGGCGCTCTACAACGTGATGGCCGTCGCGGTCGCCATCCTGTGGCTCGGCACGCTCGTCGTCGCCGTGCTGCTGCTCCGCGCCCGAATCACCGACCGTCCTTCCGCCTGGGCGATGCGCTCCGGCATTGTCCTGGCACTGGCCGGGACCGGCGTCGGCTTCCTGATGACCCAACCCGTACGGGGGCAGCGGCGTGGCGTCTCCAAGGTGGTCGGCGCGCACAGTGTGGGGGTACCGGACGGCGGTCCTTCGATGCCGCTGACCGGCTGGTCGACGACCGGAGGCGATCTACGGATCCCGCACTTCGTCGGCATGCACGCGCTGCAACTCCTGCCGCTGCTGGTCATGGTGATGACCGCCCTCGCGCCCCGCTTCGCCCGCCTCGCCGACGACCGGATACGGCTGCGCCTGGTGCTGCTCGGCTCGGGAACGTACGCCGCCGTCTTCGCCCTGGTTCTCTGGCAGGCCCTGCGGGGCCAGCCGCTGATACACCCGGACGGCGTGACGCTGGGGGCGGCCGGCCTGATCCTGGTGGCGGTGGTTCTCGGGACGTGTGGATCCCTGTGGGTTCCGACTCCCTCTTCGCACAAGGCGACGGATGCGACCGACGCTGAAGACGCCTCCGCTGCCAAGGACCTTGTGGCATGACCGGATTCCTCTTCGAGCTCTCCTTCTGGCTGGCCGCACCCGTATGGCTTCTCATGATCTTCGTGCCGGGGTGGGGCCCGACCTTCCGCATCGCCAGTTCACCGTGGACCGCGGTGCCCGTTCTGCTCGTCTATCTCGCTCTGGCGGCCCCGGTGTTCCCCGAACTCTGGATCGCGGTCCGCAGTCCGGACCTCGACACTTTCCGCGATCTGACGGCCCTCGCGGACGGCGCGGGGGCCGTCTGGGCGCAGGTCATCGCCTGGGATCTGCTGATCGGGCAGT
The DNA here is from genome assembly GCF_053599115.1 of Streptomyces sp. NPDC001020. Taxonomy (NCBI): domain Bacteria; kingdom Bacillati; phylum Actinomycetota; class Actinomycetes; order Kitasatosporales; family Streptomycetaceae; genus Streptomyces; species Streptomyces sp. NPDC001020. Next base: position 13,247 of record NZ_JBSFLQ010000043.1, read on the forward strand.
GGATGTACCGGGAGGCCAGACGGCTGGGGATCTCCGCCCTCCTGATGGGGCCGCTGCTGATCCTCACGATCCTTCTGTCACCGTTCGGACTGCTGGCGTTCCTGGGGCTGCGCACGGCAAGGTCACGGCGTACACCCCGCGACGGTCTCGCCAACCCCGTGGCTGAGGCCACGTAGTCGGCACTCGACATCCGTGGGTGCCGGTCCCAACCGCCCGCAGCCTCGTGGTGCGAATGCGGTGCGCGTCCGCGTCCCACCTGCGGCCTGGACCGGATGCACGCGTCGAGACGTCCTGCGGTGTCAGACCTCCCGGATGATCACGCGGTTGCCGCAGAGCCGGGCCCAGTCGTCGCGGTCGGAGGTGAGGACCAGGGCGGGGGACGGCGAGCGCAGAGCCATGGCGGCGACGAGGGCGTCGATCGCGTACTTGTGCCCGTGCAGTCCGCCGGCCTCTCGCAGCAGGTTCACGGCTTCGAGCGAGTCCTCCGGGGTCACGGGCTCCAGGCGGAGCCGGGAGAGGTACCGCCTCAGGCGCGCCATGTCGGTCTTGCCGTGCACGGCCTCGACGACGGTGAGTGCGGAGACGCGGACCGGAAGGCCCGCCCTGCGGGTCGCTTCGATGCGGGCCGTCAGTGCACGGTCGTTGCGTAGGAGCAGTGAGAGCGCCTCCGAGTCGAGGACGACCGAGCGGACGGTCTCCTCCTTCACGCCGCGTGCTTCCCCTCGTCGCCCTCGCTCCTGGGGTTGCCGAAGAGCTCTCGGGAGGCGGCTTCGATCTCCGCCTCGGTCAGCGGGCCGTGCTCCGCTTCCTGGGCGGCGACGATCTCGGCCAGGCCGTCCATCTCGAGCTGGTGCCTGACCGCCTCGGTGATGTAGGAGGACAGTCCCCGCTTCCCGGTCCGCTCCCGCAGCACGGCTACCAGGTCGGCCGGCAGGGAGACGGAGACGTTCTCGGTACGTCCCGCACGCTGGGTTGCCATGTAACCAATGTACGACAGGAAGTATTACAGCGCCTGTCGTTGTCCTGGCTGGTCCACGACTCACCAGTCCGGGAAGCAAGACCCAGGCCTGTGTGATCAGTCGGCGAGCAACGTCTTGGCCTGGACGACAAACAAACCCAGGTCGCTGACCTGGGGTTTCTGCTGGAGCGGGTGACGAGAATCGAACTCACGCTCTCAGCTTGGGAAGCGACAGCGCTCGCACAGGCTCCATGGCTCTGACCAGCATGAATACCTGACCCTCGAGGTGATCGTGCGTGTCGGATCGCACCGAAGTCGACCGTGGGTTTCCGTCCTTACGGGCATGCGGAGGGCACGGGACCTCGGAAGACGGCAGGCCGACGCCACCGAGGAGACGGCTGCACGCGGTCCGCCTGGTGCGGGGATCAGCTGTTGAACGGGGCGCTGCGGCCGCACTGCTTCCACGAGAGCCTGGCGCCGGGTCCTCCGTCATTCGATCGGAGCCGCGCGGTGCACTCGCCGCCCGCTGTGCCATTTCGAATGGCATACTCGGAGTGTGACTGACGACGACGTTGACTTCCCGCCCGGCGACGGCCCCACGAGCGGTATCTCCGTCACCTTGACCGCCGGAACCCTGCAGGCCATCCGTGAGCGGGTCGGCAAGCGAGGTGTCTCGGCTTACCTGGAGAAGGCGGCCCAGCGGCAGATCGAGCGCGACAATCTGGACGAGCTGATCGCGGACTTCGACAAGGTGCACGGTCCGGCCGACCCCGAGGCCGTGGCGGCCAAGCGTGCCCGGCTGACTGGAGGCGCCACGAACGCAGGGGTGGCCGCGTGAGCGGTGTCCTGGTTCTGGACAGCGAGGGCCTGGCAAAGGCCGTACAGCGGGATCGGGAGATCCACGAGTGGCTGACGGCGGCTCGCGACGCGGACTTGCCCGTGATCACCTCGGCGGCCATGTTGGTCGAGGTGATCCATCCGAAGATCAACGACGCCGCACTGAAATGGACCCTGTCCCGCCTGAGTGCCGAGCCCGTGACCCAAGCCGTCGCGCAATCCGCTGCCGCCTTGCTGCGGGCAGCGGGGCTGCACGGCCACAAGTACGCCATCGACGCCATGCTGTGCGCGACCGCCTTGCAGCATCCTGGCCGGGTGACGATTCTGACTTCGGACGTGGAAGACATCGGGCTGCTCACCGCCGAGCATCCGCGCCTGAGTGCCGAGAAGGTCTGAGCCGCGACGCCTTGTAGAAGCGGTGCTCGCCGTGCGGACGCGGCTCTGGCTCAGCGGTCTCCTGCCCAGGCGGCAGGCCGGCTGGGGGACACCCTCTCGACCTGCTCGGATAGGGCTGAACGATAGCGCGGTCGGCATCGGGCAGGGGCGTGTCACGTCCGAGTAGCGGCGCCCCCACTGTTGACACCAGGGCCGGAACGAGGGAGGTCGTAGGGCGCCTGCTAAGCGGCCTGGCATGACGCGGCCCGGAAACGACTGAGGTCCAGGTCGATGACCTGGACCTTCATCATGGAGCGGGTGACGAGAATCGAACTCGCGCTCTCAGCTTGGGAAGCGACGGCGCCTGGGTGGCCCCCATGGGCTCTGACCAGCGCAGATACTCGGCCCTTGAGATGGTGGCGTCCCGCCGGGTGGTGTAGCCGATCATGCGCCGGAATCCGCAGGTCGGGGACGGTGGTTCCGCCGAGTCGAGGGTTCAACTCGCCTCGGCTGGGCGCCTCGTGGACTGCCGCACCCGCGGAGACCGTCAGGTGCCTCGTACCGGAACGCGTAACCCTTGATCCCTTACACCACGAGGCGGGACGCGACCGCGACGGACCTTGGGAGGATTCCGCGTCCAGGTGCCTCATGCCCGTGACATGTGTGGTTGCGGATGCATAGGTGGGGTCGGCTTCCGGTTGTCATTCGACGTCGACTCCGGAGGCGCGGGCGAGGCCGTCGAGTCCGTCCGCCCTTCCCTGGCCGAGGGCCCGTCGGCGGTGTGTCGATACAGCTCGGTGATGACCATGGCTCGGATATCCGGGTCTGCGGAGGGCTGGAAAGCCGTCCTCGGCAACAGGCCATGGGGACGTGCGCCCAATACATCAATCCGGTACATGGACTACTCTTGGTACATGTCCATGAAGCGCACCAACGTCTACGCCGACCCCGAGGACCTGGCCATCATCAAGGAGGCTGCCAAGCGCCGAGGCATAAGCGAGGCCGAGATCATCCGCCAGGGCATCCACCTTGCGGCCATGGCGAACCGGGTCTGGGACGAGCCGCTGTTCTCGCGCACCTTCGAGGGGCCGGGGCGCACGCTGTCCAAGTCGGATGTCCGCGACACGGTCGCGGAAGCCGTCCGGCGTGAGACCGGCTCGGGTTCCGGATCCGCCGCGTGATCATTGTCATCGCCGATACGTCCGGCCTTCTGGCAGCCCTGGACTCGGCTCATCCGGAACACCGGGCGGCGAACGAAGCGATCATGGCGGCGGGCCTGCTGGTCATGTCCCCGCTCCTGTTGGCCGAACTGGATCACGTGGCGACGCGTGAGCTCGGCAGGGAGGCTGCCCTCAGCGCGGTCGACGACCTGCGGCGCTGGATGAGCCGGGGTCGTGTCGTCATGCCGGAGATCACGGAGGACCACCTGGGCGCCGCCCAGTCTGTCCGTGTCCGCTACCGCGCGCTCGACCTCGACCTCGCCGACGCGGTGAACGTGGCGCTTGCCGCCGACTACGACACGGACGCGATTCTCACCCTCGACCGACGAGATTTCCGGGCCGTACGTCCGTTGGGCCGCTACAAGGCGTTCCGGGTACTCCCTGATGATCTCCCGCTCTGACGCAGGTCCCTCAGCGGTCAAGTGCCCACTTCCGCAAGCGGCTTGCGCACCGCCCATGACGAGTCACGTGCAGGAACACGGACGGTTCGGTTCCCTTCAGCCTCGGGGCGGTGAGTCCAGCAGCCTACGAGGCTCGGGAGGTCAGTCGTCGGAGGACAGCACGGGCGCCCCATCGGCACTTAGGGCACGCCAAGGACACCTCACCCTCGAATTGGACTAGACGACGAACAACCCCCGGGTCGATGACCTGGGGGTTCGAAATGGAGCGGGTGACGAGAATCGAACTCGCGCTCTCAGCTTGGGAAGCGACGGCGCTTCAGCGCCGAATGCCTCCTGACCTGCGCTTTCGCAGCTCGGGCTATGCCTGCCAGGGGCGTCTGGAGACCTCTGTTGACCGTGGTTGTCCGTTCTTACGGGCACGCTCTGGGCACGGCCTGTCCGAAGCCTCCCGTCAGTGCAGGGGTGACGCCCACGCTTCCTCGCCCTTGCTGCTCCAGCGAAGGGCCTTGCGCACGCACACGCTTCGTCGGCTGACGTGACGCGGCGCCCGGAAACCAGCGGCTGCCGCACGCTTTCCCGAATGGGGCTGGCGGGGGTGGGCAGCAGCCTCGTATGTCTTCGGACAGGCGAGAACCGAGACCGAGTCGGGCTTGTCCAACCCCCAACCGGGAAACGGATGTGAGCTGGGTTGAATCCGGAGCCGGTGTTGCATCTGTCGACCAGCCAGGCGATGTAGTCAAGATGACGCCGGATCCGCTGCGGGAGTGCTGACGTCGCTGTCACCGCCCGGCCTTCCTGATTCGGGACCGTGCGCCGCGCGGATGTCCCGTACCCGCTCCGTGCGGAGGACCTCAATGCCGCTGATGGTCGGCGTTCGGAGTCGTGCACAGGGCATCGTCGACCAACTCGGTCGCGGCCTGTTCCACGCGCAGGACGTCGTCCGCGGAATCGGCGGGGACGCCTTCGAACCGGCGACACCCGCTTTAGGAGTTCCCCCCAGACAGGGCTGTGACCTGCGGAAACAGCAGCCGAACGGTGTCTGGCCTCGGAAAGCACCCCTTAGTAGTTCTCGTGTGTTCACGGGGCTTCCCGGCCTCATGTGTGCCGAATCCGTTCTGGCCGACCGGCTGCCCGGGACAGGGCGATTCCGGGGACATCGACGCCCGCGGCACGAGGAGTAGCGTGGAAAAGGCGAGATGAGTCCCGTGATCGCACCGAATCCTGAAGACGGGTGATCCTCATGACCGGCTCCGATGCACGGCCTGTTTCCCGGCATCTGCCCAGTGGTGTTCACGAGGCCGTGCAGCCGGGGTGTGCGCTGCTCCGGTTGGAGACCACGGAGGCGCGCGAAGGCGTCCTCGATGGTGCGTGGTGGCCGCGGTCGCGCGACATCGGTGCCGAGCTGCCCGCGCTGCTGAGCGCCCTCATCGGCCACCTCGGCCCCGTCACGCGCGTCGGGTTGGACGCCGCGGCCTGGGAAGGGCTTCCGACGCGGATCGTCGTCGAGGACCGGGTGGTGCGCATCGACTCCTTTCCGGTGGGCGACGACACCGTCCTGATCACTCGCGGTGATCAGGACGTCTTCTCGCTGCTGGTGGTTCCGCCGGACGCGGCCCCCGAGGCCGCCCGCGCCGCGATGGCTCAGGCCGTCCGGGCCGACAACGTCGCCCAGGCGGAACAGATTCTCATCGACACCGGAAGCGCACAGGCGTCGCCGGAGTGACGAGTGAGCCGTGGGCGGCGGAGCGGCGCTGGACGACACCGGTGAGGTCATCCGCTCCACTCCACCAGGAGCAGCGTCGCGTCGTCCGTGGTGTGTCCGCCCCGCGCCCGCTTGAGCGTGTGGGACAAGGAGCGCGCCACCGTCCGGATCCCGCGGCCGGTTCTCTCCAACTGGTTCACCCAGTCGATCAGCTGGCCCTCTCCGAACTGCTCTTCACCCATCGCGTGTTCCTCGATCAGTCCGTCGGTGAAGCAGAGGAGGCGGTCCCCCGGCTCCAGCTTCATCTCGCACATCTGCGGCTCCGGACCGCCGAAGCCGACAGGGAGGGTCGTCGGACCGGTCAGCCGGAGGGCTACACGATGATCACGGACGAGCATCGGTGACGGGTGCCCGGCGTTGACCCACTGAAGATGTCCCGTCGTGGTGTCCAGCTGCAGCATCTGCGCGGTGACGAAGTGCTCGGGGCCGAACTGGTCCGCCACAGCGCGGTCCATGAAGTCGTAGATCTCCGGAAGCCCGGTGCCGGCGCGGCGGGCGTGGCGGTAGGCACCGATGGCCACGGTGGCCATCGTGGCCGCGTCCAGGCCGTGGCCCATCGCGTCGATCATGGCCACGTGGAGGACGTCTCCGTTGAGGGCGTAGTCGAAGCTGTCCCCCGCCACGTCATAGGCGGGTTCCAGGATTCCGGCAACGGCGACCCGAGGCATGATCATCGCCAGCGGTGGCAGCAGGGACCACTGGATCTCTGCGGCGACGCTCATTGGTTCACCGCGTCGGACACCGAAGAAAAGGTCGGAGTAGCCGTGCTTGGTCACCAGTAGGTCGGCCACCAGGGCGGCGATCCTACGCAGTATGCGGCGGTCGTGGTCATCGACGCTGTCCAACGTCACTGCCATGACCCCGACCTGGTCGCCGCCGTCCAGCAGCGGCAGGTGGACCCGCACGCCGTCGTCTTCGGGCAGCTCGACGGGATGAGCGTCGAGAAAGCAGCGGCCCGCCTCGGAGTCGTCGATCACCTGCGGTTCGCCTTCCGTGAGGCCCTCGCCGGGCAGAGGTACCAGCAGCAGTTGTCCGTAGTCCTGCAGCAGCACCTGCGGCCGGCGGCCCCCGAGCCGCTCCACAACGTCGGCGACCAAGGGCCCGATGAGATGGGGCGGCAGTTCATGCGCGCGATCGAGTACCTCGCCCAGCAGAGCTTCCCCGAAGCTCTCGGAGCGGTCCGCGCGCCGTCCGGTCGTCATCCACTCACCCGCCACGGACCGGGCCGGTCAGGGCGGCGGGCTGGGACGACGCAGGGTCTGCCGGTGGCATCGCTCCATCGAGGGGTCGTAGACGCCCGGGTCGGCCCGGGCACGTGGGCCCGACCGGGGGCTGCTCACCTGAGCCCGGCTCCTCCTTCCGACTCCCATGTGTCCTGTCCGTCGGGGCCGCACTCGGCGAGTGCCAGCAGGAGCGGAGCCGACAGCGAGTTCCCTGGGGCGGCGGCAGCGGTCAGCAGCTGGGCAGCCGTTCCGGCCGGCTCGTCCGGTGGGATCACCAGCAGTTCCCAGCGTCCCACGGTGCCGCAGTCCACGGTGATGGCATGCGCCTCGGCGGCGAGGTCGGTCAGGACCACCTCGATCACATGCCCGGGCGCCATCACCTTCTGCGGGGCATCGGGCCAGGCGGCGGTCCCCACGGTGACGTGGGTGACGGTGCCGACGCTCGGATCCAAGAAGGCGACCAGCGCGGGCAGTTCCAGTTCCAGTTCGTCGCAGCGCGGCCACCACGCTCCGTCCAGCGGGCCGTGGCTGGCATCTCGCGTGAGGCGCAGCCGGGGCAAGGGCATCCGGTAGGTGTGTCCGGCGGGTGCCGGACCTTCGGCGGGCTTGGAGATGTCGTCCATCGTGCGATCCCGTCCCGGGCGACTTCCGGCTGCCCGCGTTCGTCACTCGCCGGGAATGGCGCCGCCGTCGTCGTTCGCCCGAAAAGCTCTCGGTTGGTGCCAGGCTACTCCGGCCGCGGCGGACGGCGCCGCGCGCAGCGGTCGCGCGGACATACGTCCGTACGGCAGACGACGGGTGGCGTGACCGCCGCGGCCGGTACGAACGCCGGCTCATCGCCCCTCTGCCACATCATCGGCGTGCCGGGGACAGCCCTTCGACAGGCAGACTCAACACGCAGGGGGCGACGGGGCCGGGCAGCCCGACGACCTCACCCATGTTCTGCCAGCCCCAGGACGAGAAGGCGGCTTGTCCTGCCTGGTCGGCAGGATGCAGCAGGGTGACCCCGAGGGTGGAGTGCAGGTCTGTGAGCAGACGCTGTTGCAGGCGGCGGGCGATATCGCGGCGCTGAGCGTGCGGATGGGCCACGACCTGGGTGAGGACGACGAACCGCGTGCGGGAGGCGAGCCGCTGGATGATCTGCTGGAGCGTTCCGTCGAACCCCCGGCGGCCGGAGCCGTCAGGGCCCACCGGAAATCCGAAGGCGCAACCGACCAGCACCGTGGTCTCGGCGACCAGCAGCGCGAAGCCGGGGCGTTGGGCCATGGCCGCCAAGCGGTGCAGGAAGTCTCCACGGTCGTGGTACGCCTCGCCGGGGGTGCCCGCGACAGACTCCGCAGCCAGGTCCGCGATGTCCTCGCGGATGTCTTCGGCCTGCCAGCGGGTCAGCCGGCGAAGGCGGATCGCGTCCTTGAGGACCGGCTGATGCGGCCGACGAGCGAGGTCCTCGGGCGCCCGCGTCGCGGTACTCATGAGGTCGCCGGGTGTGGCGGGCGGCACGGGGCTCACGGGAGCCGGAAGGAGGAGGGAAGCAGATCCGGTGACAGCAAGGAGTCGGGTGATCTGCGCGCACGGGTGGTGCAGCCGCAGGGAGGCGTGAACCCGGCCGGCGCGCCGTGATGCCGACAGGAGGACGTCCAAGCCCCTGGCGTCGCAGGAGCCGACCGTGGTCAGGTCGACGTCGATCACGGTGACACCGTCCAGCAGACACCGCTCCAATGCGGCCCGCAGCAGCGGCGTCGTGGCCGGTCCGATGTCACCGGCGAGCGTGACGAGCGTCCGCTCCCCTCGATTCCGCCGACGGATGTCCAGCCGGGAAAGGGCCATTCCGCTTCCCCTCGGCCGGGGCGTGGACCGGCGCGGGTGCTCAGCGCGGTCCCATCCATGATGAGCTTGCGTAGTTGCTTCGACCGCGGCGGACATGATGCCGACCCGTCTCCGCGCCGACCACTGGGGCGGCCCGGGGTTCCTCTCTCGCCGAGGACGACCCGGCGTGGCGGCCGGAGTGCGTGGTGCCCTCGGTACGTCAACCGTACGTCGCCTGCGACCGGAAGCGGCTGCGCCGAGGCTGCGAGGAGTACGGTGGGGAGAGTCGAGGGTACTTCGTACACCGGTGACCGGGCTGGTCTCGTCCTCGGCGCGCGGCACGGTAGGAGCCGCGTGACACCTACGGGCCGTTCCCAGGGCCCGGGACAGGTTCGTCCGATGACCAACGAATCCCTGCACTCACCGTACTCATCCCTGACCGTGGACGTTCCAGATGCCCCTCCTGCCGAGGGCAGGGTAGAGGTGCGCATCGTCTCCATGGATGCCGAAGCGGCCCGCCACGTCGCGGACGCTCTCCGAATGCTGTTCGCCGGGGGCGAGCAACGCAGCTATCCGGCGCTCCCGTCGGGGAGAGGGACGCGTCTGCACCTCACGCTCGACGCCGAGCGGGGCGCCGACCAGATCCGCCCCTGGCTGGAGACCAGCAGACCGCCGGTCGACCGGACACATCCGGGCGAGACGGCGCAATGCGTGTGGCCGCCGGGCGGGCCGTCGCCCGCCGAACCCCCGACCGTGGCGAGTCCTCCGCCCCTACCGCCCCAAGACTCTCCGGTTGGGGGAGCAGTCCTTCCATGACGGCTCGGCCAGGCGTATCGACGGGGCCCGGTGGCCGAGGTCCTACGACCTGACCGCCGCACTCCCCGGAGGACTGCTCGCCGGGTTGCCGCACGGCGCGGAGGGTCCCGGCCCGGAGCCAGTGCCGGTTGATGCTGACCCGTCGGGCGACATTCGGGAGATCAACTCCCCGTCCGCTCAAGCAAACCGCCCCGGACGAGAGCCCGAGGCCGGTTAGGGCACGCAGAGGGCACGCCACCGGCAAATTGGCCTAGACAACAAAGAACCCCCGGGCCTCTGACCTGGGGGTTTCGCATGGAGCGGGTGACGAGAATCGAACTCGCGCTCTCAGCTTGGGAAGCTGAGGTGATCTGGGACCTGTCGTTGACCTGACCCGCGGTGGAAGGTGCTGGCGGCTGGTAGGCGGGTCCTCTGGTTTCCCCGGTATTCCCCGCGGTTCCCCGCACGTTCTGGCACGCGTCTGGCATGACCTCTTCGTCCCGAAGCAACTTGCCTGAGCGCTCGACCTGGGGCTGGTGTGCCTCTCACCTGCTGCGATGGTCCGCAGATGTGCGCGGTTGTCCGCTGCTGTCCGTCGGCGTTGTCACGCAGTTAGACACTCACCCTGCCGGGATCAAATCAGCCGGCGCAACTAACGAACAACGTCACCAGGCCCTACGCACCCTCGTTCGTGACTGCCGAGTCTGAAGAGCTTGGGATAGCTGAGGCACGCGCAGCAGAGACGATTTTCGGTCACGCACGTGACCGAGACCCGACGGTCAAGGTTGCGATGCGCCCTGTTCACCTGGGCTTACGCCGAGTGATGGAGGTCTGCGTTCCGACGGGCCGTGCTGTGGCGGCCGGAAGGATACACCAGGCGTATGACAGTCGTAGGGGGCCGCAGCTACCCTTGTAGATCGCAGGCTTGTGTTGTGACACCTGGGGGGAGTCCTATGCTGCATGGGCAGATGCTCTGCTATGGCGCTGCCGGTGGAGTGTTGGTGTCGTTGGGGACCCTCTATAAGCACTTGCAACTGCGGAACCAATGGCCCTGGAAAGTCAAGAACGGGCCGACGAAGTCGATGTACTTCACTGGTGAGGTCATACGGATCTTATTAGGCGCTGGCGTTGCATGGGGGCTTGCTGCAACGGATCAACTAGGCGTCTTTGGGGCAATAGTGGTTGGTGCGGGGGCACCTGCCATCCTTGACAAGTGGCAGCGAGCGGCGCCCGGGCTCGCGATGACTCAGCATGCGGCAGTAACGGAACCATCTCGGCCATCAGTAGAGAATGAGCCTGGCGTAACGAGAATGGTCGTAGGTCGTTCAACTGCTGAGGAAGGTGGCGTGTAGGTATGGGAACTCGCTTCTTAGACGCCCTGACCCACAGCGGTCCAGGGTATGAATTAGCTCAGGATGACGCTTGGACAGAACCGCGTGCGGGCGTCAGCCGATTCCTGGATGCGGTAACTCACAGCGGTCCGGGCTACACGCTGCCGTCCGTGGCAGAGGTGGCTGAAATCACCGAACTGAAGCGACGGAAGACGAAGGATTTAGACGGTGCACTGTTAGAGGGATTCGAGCAGTTCTTCTACGCTATAGGGAATCTGGAAGCTGCATCGCGGGTAGAGGATCCAGAGGAAAAAAAGAAGCACCGTGAAGCGGCCGTGGCATTCCTGCGTGCGTATCTGCAGTATGCAGATGGGTCACTGGACCTGGCACTGGAGGCGGCGCGAGAGGCTCTTGGCCCGCTCGACGTGCGATCGAGGCTAATGCTGTACCGGCTCGATCGCGTCCTGCGCAGGTTGAAGACCACTGTCAAAGGCCTCATCATCGCCTTAGAGAGGTCGGGGAAACCTAGGGAGCGGATAACGCACCAATCGCAAGTAGCCGTGAAGCGGGCAACCCGGTCCATGGAGGTTCTCTGTCACGCTGTAGCTCGGTAGGTGAGGAACTGCGTACGCGAAACTTTCAGTCGTAGGGGTGATCCAATAATTAAAGGATCGCCCCTACGAACTTTTATAAAGGCCTTCAGGAGTGGCGGAGTTCACGTCGAGGTTGGCGGAGTCTCAATGGGCGTGGCAAGCGCCGGCAACTGCGGTCAGTAGCCGGTCTACTGATCACCGGTCCCGCTGACCAGCGAGACAGAAGAAGCCCACGGCTCTGACCAGTCCAGATGCCGTGGGCTTCTGTCGTTGTCGGTCGGCGTTGGGTGCCCTCGCACGGCCCAGGGACGGCCCGGACATCGCATTGGGCCTCCGCTGTGGGCTGGGTCCGCTAGCATCCCGGCATCGAGGGGGCAGACATGGCACTGGGCCGTAAGGGAGCGCGGCGCATAGTCGTCGACGGCACGACCTACCGTTGGCGGCTGCGACGCAGGCCCACCTACAGTCAGGCCCTCTGCTGGTCGCCGTGTACTTACGCCGTGGAGCATGCGGATCATCCTGGGACGACTCTCGTCGTCACCACGAACCAGCCTCACACCGGGAACTGGCTCGGACACTCGGGTAATCCGGTACTGCCCTCCGATGTTGCCGACGCCATCCAGGCCGCCCTACGACAGGGTTGGGTTCCCACTCGTGCGGGCTCACCATTTCACCTCGGCCAGTCCGCCGGCTTCTCTTCCTCGTTCTGAACTGGCTTGGGGATGAGCATCGCTTCAAAGGTCACCTCATTTGCTTGGCGTCTTCGGAGAAGGAGTCCAGGATGGAAGATCCGATCGTTCTGGCCACGTGGGGATTGGTAGTTGCCACCCTTCTGCTGTTTGGTGCAGGTGTCATACCGGCCGTCGGGCAATTTCGCGAATGGCGTGACCGAAAAAAGTCTCTAGCGTCGGCTCTGTTGCCGGAACTGCACGGAACGCGCACGCAAGCTACTGATATCCGCGACACTCTCGTAAACCTGAAAGCGGACGCTCCGCTGAAGGAGATCGCACATCTTTATTATGGCGTTGAGCAGCTGTGTGAAAGGGTAGAAGGAATCCAGGGGCATGCGGGGTTGTCTATTGATCAGCGGCTTGAGTTGTATGTTCTAAGCTCACATCTCAACCTACTTGGCCTGCAGCTTTCTTTGATTGCGAGCGAAGACGAGGAACTCCGAAATATGGCCTTGAGTGAATCAAGCGTCGAAGGGCGGTTGCGTATCTCTGCGATAGCAGCGCAGGCAGCCCTTTTGTGTCTCGATAGAGTGGATCATCTTTTCATTGAAGTGAAGAAGAAATATGGAGGGCGGACGTTTACCGAAGAAATGATGGCCCGTGTTCAGGCAGACTCTGACAACGCAGAAAAGAGGCTGGTTGATGTGCGTCGCAAGATGCGCTCGGCCACGGATCGGATGTGAACCTGCGTTAGCCCGTTCACTTAGTCACGGGCTACTCACGCAGCCACTGACACAGGGGGGGGCTCGTGGTCGAATCAGGCGAAGGTGTCCTGGAAAGGCTCTCGCGACGCTTCAACAGGATCACGTTGAAGCTCGCCGCCAAGACCGGAGAAATCGAGTTGAAAGGAGGCCCGTGCCTAAGTATCCCTATTCAGGCAATGCAGGAGGGTGATTCTTCGCTGGAAGCAATCTCCTACTATTTCGACACCCGTACAGTTCAAGTGGTAACGAAGAGTGGGCATTCGTTTGAAGTTGACATGAGTGAGGGAGGCGACGCTTCGCCCGTCGATGGCAGGAAGGTGATCTATCTGGACCAATGTCATTGGAGCACGCTTGCCAAGCGATTGAATGGCGGGAACGTGGCCCCTTCGGAGGCCTCTGCGGCCGACAAATTCATTCACCTTGCCAAAAGTCGTGACCTGATCCTTCCTATGTCTGCGGGGCACTTCCTCGAAACCACCGCGACCTACGGAGAGAAGAGAGTCGGGCTGGCTTCAACGATTCTAAGCCTGTCGCGCGGGTGGAGGATGAGGTATCCCATACAGGTGCGAAAGGATGAGGTGCGTAGTCTCGTTTCAGCGAGAGCCCGAGAGGTTCCGTGGACGCCTCCCCCTATCTTTACCCTAGATGCGGCAGGAATGTTCGACGAGCGGCTACCGCAAGAGGGGGCTAATGGTTTCCCGGCAGAGGTTGCTCGATTGCTTGATCAGCTCACCTGTATAGCGGCAGATTACGACACCCTAATGGAGCCCTACCAGATTGAATCCGAGAAGATTGGAATCTGGGAGAGTACCTACACCAAGGTGATGAACGATCCAGAGTTTCGCTCACTTTCTAAGGCGAGGCGTAGGGGTGCGTCTCACGGCTTGGTCATATTGGATATGTCGACAGAAGTTGCACGAATATTCTCTGAGTTTGGCATAGCTGGAGATAAGGTGCCGGAATTTGCTCAGCACCTCCATGCCAACGTTCCATCGATGCCCTTTTGGGGCCTGTACGCCGACGCCCTGAATTTTAGGCTTTCGCAGGGGAACACTAAGTGGCAATCTAACGACCTGATAGACATGTTGTACCTATCCTGTGCTGCAGGTTATGCCGACCTAGTTGTCGCCGAGAGGGCTGCGACGAATTATCTCAATGCTGCGTGGGGAGATAGGGAGGGTAATTGTCCCGTCGTGAAGAATCTGGCGCAGGCAGCCGAGAGACTTTGATCTACATTCGACCCTGGTATTCCGCGCTGAGGTCGGCGGAACGGCTTTGGGCTGGAGCTGATTTGGCGCGAGTGATCATGGCCCATTACGCCGGCCCGCGGATCGGGCAGGTTTGTGAGCCTGCCCATTAGTGCCCGATTTTGGGCCATGATCTTCGAGGCTCGCGCCAAATTGGCTGCCTAAAGCCGTGGAGCCGACCGGCCTCAGCCACAGAGGGTTTTCTCTGCTCTGCCCGCTGCACGTAGCGCGCCGCCGGGCGCGGCCAGCCGGGGCGGAGACAGGAGGCAGGCCGCGCCGCAGAGGCGGCGCGCGCCCGCGCCGTGCGCGGGCCTTGAAGCAGTAGAGAAAGTTGTTACTCAGGCTTCGGCAGGGATGTGCCACAGGGGCGCGACGTACTGCTCCGGTCGGCTGTCGATGAGGAGTTGGCGAAGCTGGTCGCGTTGCGAGCCGCTGAGGTTCAGGGCCTCGGTGATGCGGCGGAACGTCGTGTGACTGACTCCGCGCCTGCGAACCTCCGCCTCGAACCGGTCGAGCTCGGCCAGGACTGCAGCAGGGTTCAACTCCACCTGAGGCTGTTCCTTCAGCCAGGCTGCCTTGTTGCGCTCATAGTCGATCTCCGAGTAACCGCAGACTTCGCGGCTGTACTGCTCGACCTGGTCGAGGCTCTCAGTCGGCATGATGGCGCGGGCCAGCTGGTTTCGGCTGACGGCGTCGTCAAGGTCGACTTCATGGACCCTCGGGCTCTCATCCGTGAGCGGCACGGGAACCCCCGAGTCACGGATCTCGCAGGTGCCTCGTACGCCCCGTGCCGTGGCCGCGAGCATCCCGGTTGCCTCTGACGGGTGCCACTCCAGGACAGAGCTGATCGGCTGCACATTGTTCGCGGTGAAGGTGTGGACGACGGGGCCGAGCATGCCGCGCAAGTTGTCGGGGGGCAGTTCGCCGTCCAACCCCGGGCCTGCGACCAGGAGCCGGATGGGGGCGTTCACCTGGCAGCACGCGGCGAGCGTGAGGGCGTCGGCGAGAGGGCTCTTGAGAGTCGGCTCATCGCCGCGAGCGAGGATGTCTCCGCCCACGTCGAGGAGATCGATCGACGCGGGCTCCAAGTGGTCTACCAGAGCTTCAAGTTGACGCGTGATGCCTTCGGCGCCCTGGTAGGGGTCGATCAGTGCGAAGGTGTGCGGGAGCTCCGCTGCCAGACGGGGGAGGGTGGAGCCTGCGGGAGCGATGGGGCGGGCGTCCGCCGGCACTGCTCGTACGGCCGGGATGATCTGCCCAAGGCCGGTGAAGTCGGCTGCTCCCCGTGGGCCCGGTAGCGGGTCGACCAGCAGGCGGTCCCACGCGTACGTGAGGATCACCGCCTGGTCCTCGTCGCCGTACAGGGCGGCGTGAAGCATTGCGGAGGCGACCGCGTCGCCCCCTCCTCCTGCTGCGACGATCAACCGCGTCATGCGCTCAGGGTACGGGGTCACGGATCGGCCATTCACCCTATAGTGGCCAGAGGCCATAGCCACTTGGACAAGGAGGGTGGATGCCTCAGATTGAGGAGGCTCAGCCGAAGTACCTCCAGATCGCGCACTACATCCGCGATCAGATCCTTCGGGGCGACCTGCGACCGGGAGACGAAGTTCCCTCGGAGCGGCAGCTCGCGGCTGACTGGAAGGTGTCCCGGCCTACGGCCGCGCGGTCGCTCGAAGCGTTGAGTCATCAGGGCCTGGTCGAGAAGCGGCAGGGTTCGGGCACGTACGTGCGGAGTCTGGAAGTCAATCGGCGTGCACGTGAGTTGTACGGACGGGCCCGGCAGACCGGGAAGATCTACACGGCCGGCGAGTACGCGGTGATCACGTCAGCCGGATGGTTGGAGGCGCCGGATCACGTTGCTGAGGCGCTGGGCCTGGGCAAGGACCGTCGAGCTGTGCACCGCCGGCGTGTGACGAACAACCAGAGCGGCCCGATCACCCTGTCTACCTCGTGGTTTGCTCCGGACGTCGGTCAGCGTGCTCCGAAGCTCCTGGACCCCGAGCGGATCCAGGAGGGGACGCTCATGTACGTCGAGACCATGACTGGGCGTCAAGGGAGCTACGCGGAGGACCGCATGTGCGCTCGGGCCGCTACAGATGAAGAAGCGACCGACCTCGCGCTGGCGCCAGGGTCCGCAGTCCTGATCGTTCATCACGTCGTCTTTGACTTGCAGGATCGGCCGCTGGAGTTCGCCGAAGCCACCTACCCTCCGCACCGCTGGGCCTTCGAGCAGGGCTATCCCCTCACCTGACAGTGCGACAGTTGCGTCGAAATGCTTGCACAGCCGAAGTGGCTAATGCCACTATCCACAAAGTGGCTAAGGCCACTTGGATGGAAGGGGCACGACGTGACGAGTCGGCGGCCGGATCAGGGTGCTCGCTTATGCCGGGGATGTCTGGGGCGTGGCTGGAAGAGCGTCAGTTCCCGTACGGCGCTGGCGCTCTCCGCGGCCAATGACCGAAGCCGTGCCACGTCGAAGCGGCGCTGCCTCGACTGCGACGGCAGCGGCAAGGAGTGAGCGCGGATGGCCTACATCATCGATCGCTACAGCGGCCAAGGCTCAGCACGGCTCGGAGCGATGACCCTGCAGCCGGCACCGGATTCCGTGCCACGGGCCCGACGCTGGTTCCGGAGGTTCATCGCTCCCCACAACCTGGCCTGTTCGGTGGATGACTGCACATTGATGATCTCGGAACTGGTCACGAACGCCATCCTCTACGGACGGTCGCACGAGGCTTGGATGGTCCGCGTGGAGTGGTACCGGGACGGAAGCTCGCTGCGGGTCGAGGTGCACAACCCCGGGTTTCCCGCGAGCGTACGCATGCGGCACCCAGAAGCGAACGATGCCCACGGGCGCGGACTGCTCCTGGTCGACTCCATCGCCGACTCCTGGCACTCGGGGCCCAGTCGCTTCGGTGGAACTGTGGTCTCCTTCGTGGTGGCCGATGCCTGGCCGTCCTGAGGGAGGAGTACCCCGCTTCTACTGGGGCAGGAGAAATGTCGCTAGTCTGGTTGACCAGTTGACTTGGCCAATACCGACAGGCGGCGTCCATGGCGTATGAAGTGGCGGCACCGAAGTACGTGCGCCTCGCGCAGACGATTCAGCGCCGTATTGAGGATGGCACCTACCCGCCCGGGACCCGGGTTCCGAGCGAGAACCAGCTGGTCCAGGCGTTCGGGATGTCCCGCCCCACGGTCGTCCGGGCGCTGGAGCTGCTGAAACGGGATGGCTGGCTGGAGTCCCGGCAGGGATACGGCACGATCGTCCGCGGCCGTCCGGAAGTCGTCGAACAGAAGGACCAGAGGGGTCGCGAGGCGCTGGAGCGCGACGAATCGCAGGCGCCCGGACGTCTGGTTCAGGTCAAGCGCGTGCCTGTTCCGGCTCGCGTTGCCTCGGCCCTCGGGCTGCCGAAGCGGGCCGACGTCCTCATGCGCCGTTTCCTTGTCGAAGAGGATGGCGAAGCGGCCTAGCTGGTCTCGTCCTACTTCCCCGCCGGCATGGTCGAGGGAACCGATCTGGAGCGCCCCGAGTCCCTGAGTGGCAGCGTCCGTGAACACCTGGAGACGCGGAAGAGAGTTCGCTTCGATCACGTTACGGAGCGAGTCTCGGCTCGACTGCCCAAAAGTGATGAAGTAGAGCTTCTGGATCTGTCGGACGGTGTTCCCGTCCTCAGTGTCCTGGTCGTCGCGTGTGACGCCTCGGGGCGGGCGTTGCAGGTCTCTGACGTGCTGCTTCCTGCCGATAGGCAGGAACTTGAAGCCGTCTACCGTCTGAACTGATGTGACGTTGCCCGATTGAAGAGCCAGAGCGCAATGATCCACGCAATCGGATAGACGGCCGCCGACCACGGTTGCGGCACCCAGTGCTGAGCTCCTACCACCAAAGCAGCGAGAGCGAGCCAGCTGAACAGCAGCCATGGCCGTTTGATCACTTCGCCGCCGATCGCGGCCAATCGGCTCCCAATGCTCTGTCTGCCCGGAGGCTCACTCGAGCGCACTGATCCCATGGCTGGACCTTAACCACTTGCGGTGCGCGTCGTCAGCACGCTTTTCACGCGATCCGCGGGACAGGGCCGAGGGAGCCCAGTCACAACTGACTAGGCCAGCCAGGGGAGTTCGCATCGTCAGTCACTTGACAAGTCGACAACCGTGCACATGCCTTCGTCTTCGGCCGCCAGCTCGACGTCCGCACGATCCGCTCCGCCGACTTCGACGACGGTCAGGAGCTGACCGAGCGCGCCGTAGCTTCGTACATCGCCAAGTACGCCACCAAGGGCGCCGAGACGGCGAACAGGCACCCTGGACCGACCGATCAGGTTCCTCGCCGAGCTGGCGCAGGCCAGGATCACCGAACACGCCCGGCGAATGATCCGCACCGCCTGGACCCTCGGCGCACGCCCCGAGCTGGCAGACCTCCGCTTGAGGGCCTGGGCTCACATGCTCGGCTTCCGCGGCCACTTCTCCACCAAGTCCCGCCGCTACTCAACCACCCTCGGCGCTCTCCGCGACGCCCGCGCCGAATGGCGCCGTGCCCAAGCGGTCTCAGCGGTCCCGAAGGAAGGCGAAACCACACTCGTTCTCGCCCACTGGGTGTTCGCCGGCACGGGTCTCAGCGCCGCTGAATCCTGGCTCACCGCGTCCCTCGAACCCGCCCCCGGAACGGAAGGACAGCCGACCACATGAACGACCGCTATCTCTCCGTGGACCAGGTCGCCGAACTGCTTGGAACGACTGCCCGTTTCCCCCGGCGGCTCATCGAGGAGCGGCGCATCCGGTACGTCAAGGTCGGCCGTCACGTCCGTATCCCGGCGAGCGCGGTCGAAGAGTTCATCACGTCCCACACGGTGGAGCCGCGCAGGCGACCCCGTGCTCGCTACGGGAGGG
This sequence comes from Streptomyces sp. NPDC001020, assembly GCF_053599115.1. Taxonomy (NCBI): domain Bacteria; kingdom Bacillati; phylum Actinomycetota; class Actinomycetes; order Kitasatosporales; family Streptomycetaceae; genus Streptomyces; species Streptomyces sp. NPDC001020. The sequence continues at coordinate 32,117 of NZ_JBSFLQ010000043.1, forward strand.
CTGCCTGATGGCCAACAGCAAGGGCAGGCGGCGCCGCTTCGGGGCGATCAGGCGGCTGCCTTCCGGCCGGTACCAGGCGCGCTATCCAGGCCCTGACGGCGTGATGCGTCCGGCTCCCCTCACCTTCGAGACGACGGCCGACGCGGATGACTGGCTCGCTGAAAAGCAGACCGAGATCCGCCGGGGCGAGTGGAGAGATCCCGAGGCCGGCGCGGTGAGCTTCCGGGCCTACGCCGACAAGTGGGTGGAGGAGCGCGAGTTGGCTCCGCTGACCCGGGACCTCTACCGCTATCTCCTCGACAAGCACCTGACCGCCTTCGCGGACTTGGACCTGGACGAGATCACCGCACCTCGCGTCCGTGAGTGGCGGGCCGAACGGCTGCGGGTCACAGGCGCCAAGACGATCACAGCCAAGGCGTACCGGCTCCTGAAAGCCATCATGGAAACCGCCGTCGACGACGAGCTGATTCAGCGCAACCCGTGCCGGATCAGGGGCGCCGGTAAGGAGAAGGCGGCCGAGCGGCGCATCGCCACCGTCGCCCAGGTCGACGCTCTTGCTACCGCCGTAGGGATGCGGTGGCGGCTGATGGTGTACCTCGGCGCCTACGGTCCGCTCCGGCCGGAAGAGCTGGCTGGCCTCCGGCGCAGGGACGTCGACGTCGACAACCTGCGCATCCGGGTCCGCCTCGCCGAGCCGGAGCGCATGAACGGGCGGCGCGTCCAGGGCGACACCAAGTCCGAGGCCGGAACCCGGACTGTGATTCTTCCCGCGTTCCTCCGTCGGGAGCTCCGTTGGCACCTGGAGAGCTACGCCGAGCCGGGGCCGGATGGGCTGATCTTCGTCGGCGAGAAAGGGGCTCCGTTCCGGCGCAGTACCTTCGGGCGCAAGTGGCGCAGGGCGCGGGAGATCGTCGGCATGCCCGAGGGCTTCCGTTTCTACGACCTCCGCCACACGGGGCACACGCTGTCCACACGGTCCGGTGCCACCCTCAAGGACACCATGGTCCGCGCCGGGCAGTCCTCCGAGAAGGCGGCCCTGATCTACCAGCACTCCGACGAGGAGCGCCAGGAAGAGGTCGCCGCCGGCCTCGACGCCACCGTCCGCAAGGCTCGCGCTGAGGCGGCCAAGAAGGCGGCCGAGAAGCCTTCTGGCACGAATCTGGCACGCGGCGAATGATCGCCGAGGACAGCAAAAAGGCCCGGGTCTCTGACCTGGGCCTTCATCATGGAGCGGGTGACGAGAATCGAACTCGCGCTCTCAGCTTGGGAAGCTGATGTTCTACCATTAAACTACACCCGCGTAAGACGCCGTGAAACACGGTGTCGGTGAACGCTCGCTCACTGTACCTCATGTCGGACCCCCGGTGTTGAAGCCGTGGGGTCCGAAGCCGTTCAAGGGGGTGGATGTGCCTGCGGAGGGCCGGAGTTGGGGCGTACGGTGGGGGTCCGGGAGAGGGGTCGTGCGCCGTCGGAGTGCCCCCTGGAGAGTCGTCTCTTTAGTCCCGTAATGTGGCTTTCGTCGTCCGTCACGCCAGTGAGACGAAGGCTCTTGGGGAAGGGACTCTGAGGACTTGATGGAGCGCACCGTCGTCCGTTGTGCCGAAGGGCACGTGTTCAGCACCGCTTCGTTCCCGATGCAGCAGGCCGAGCGCCTCGGCCCCGGCCGGCTCGTCCGGTGTCCACGCTGCGCCCGGCTCCGCAGTGCGGTGCCGGTGGCGCTGGAGAAGCGGTAGCGGTTTAGCGGTACGGGCGCGCGGGGTCGTCACGATTGTGGTGGCTCCGCGCGCCTTGCGTATTCTCGGGGGGTGCTTCTCTCAGACAAGGACATTCGGACCGAGATCGACAAGGGCCGGGTCGTGATCGATCCGTTCGATCCGACCATGGTGCAGCCCTCGAGCATCGACGTGCGGCTCGACCGCTACTTCCGGGTGTTCGAGAACCACAAGTACCCCCACATCGACCCCTCCATCGAGCAGGCCGACCTCACGCGGCTCGTCGAGCCCGAGGGCGACGAACCCTTCATCCTCCACCCCGGGGAGTTCGTCCTCGCCAGTACGTACGAGGTCATCACCCTGCCCGACGACCTCGCGTCGCGGCTGGAGGGAAAGAGTTCCCTCGGGCGGCTCGGGCTCGTCACCCACTCCACCGCCGGGTTCATCGACCCCGGCTTCTCCGGGCACGTGACCCTCGAGCTGTCCAATCTCGCGACCCTCCCCATCAAGCTCTGGCCGGGCATGAAGATCGGACAGCTGTGCATGTTCCGGCTCAGTTCGCCGTCCGAGTACCCGTACGGCAGCGAGCGGTACGGTTCGCGCTACCAGGGGCAGCGCGGGCCCACTCCCTCCCGCTCCTTCCTCAACTTCCATCGGACCCAGGTGTGAGCGAGACATGACCGAGATACGAGAGAACCTGACCTACGAGACGTTCGGCCGCGCCATCCGGGAGCTCGCCCAGACCATCGCCGATGACGGATACGAGCCCGACATAGTGCTCAGCATCGCGCGCGGCGGAGTGTTCGTCGCGGGCGGCCTGGCGTATGCGCTGGACTGCAAGAACATCCACCTGGTCAACGTCGAGTTCTACACGGGTGTGGGCACCACGCTGGAGATGCCCGTCATGCTCGCTCCCGTCCCGAACGCGATCGACTTCACCGACAAGAAGGTGCTGATCGCCGACGACGTGGCGGACACCGGCAAGACCCTGAAGCTGGTGCACGACTTCTGCCTGGAGACCGTCGCCGAGGTCCGCTCCGCGGTGATCTATGAGAAGTCCCACTCCCTCGTGAAGTGCGAGTACGTCTGGAAGCGGACGGATGAGTGGATCAACTTCCCGTGGTCCGTGTTGCCTCCATGCCGTAAGTCCGGCACGCCGATCACGCCGTCGAAAGACGCTCTCTGAGCCATTACGGCGGCCTGGTACGAACGTGATCGGGCCCCACGGCCCGGCGCTGTGCGCGGCCACAGCCTGGGGCGGCCTTGGCCTCCGCGACGGTGACAGTGGGTTGCGCGGAGGGCTCGGCGGCGGGGGCGACAACTGTTCACGTCGTAGCAGGAGTGGGGCCGGCTCGGTCTGGTGCGTCCCGGCCTCGGCGGCGGCGGTCCTGCGGAGCCGGCTGTTTCTGCGCTGTGGCTGAGGTCGGTGGGGACCTCACCCGGTTCACCCGAGCGCCACGCCCACTGCGAACCATGCGTGCCGACGCAGTTTCCTTGCGTAAGGGGGAGTTTCTCGGCACAGAGGAGGCTCCATGTCTCGCAGACGGAATGCATCGAACCTCGGCGCGCTGGCATTGACCCTGCTGACGACATCCGCACTGGTCGTGGCCGGTTCTGGCCTCGGCGGAGCATCGGCGGCCACAGGGGCGGCCCCGCCGACCTCCATATCCGACCTCGGCACCGATCCCCCCTCGCGGTCTGCCGCCCCGTTGCCCACGAAGGAATCCGACTGGAAGCCGATCGCAGCCGCGCTCGGTCGTACCGGCTCGTTGATGGGTGGGACCGTCTACCACGTCGCACTGGCCCGTACAGACCTCAAAGTCACCAGCAAGGGCGTGCCGATCAAGGCGGGTTTCGCGCTCGGCGGGTACGCGAACTTCGCCAAGTACCGCGACGGCGCCATGATGATGGGCGATCTTGTGGTCACCGAGGACGAACAGCCCAGGGTGACGGATGCCCTGCAGAAGGCCGGCATCGAGCAGACAGCGCTCCACAAACACCTCTTGCAGCAGTCTCCCGCCATCTGGTGGACCCACATCCACGGGATGGGCGATCCCGTCACCCTTGCCCGCGGCCTCAAGAAGGCCCTCGCGGCCACGAGCATCCCGGCCGCGTCGCCGACAAAGCCGAGCCCGCCGCGTATCGACCTGAATACCACCGCCATCGACAACGCCATGGGTCGCAAGGGCACCGCCGACGGAGGCGTCTACAAATACTCCATCCCCCGGCGGGAAACGGTCACCGACGGCGGGCACATCCTTCCCTCCGCCCTGGGCATCACCACCGCGGTCAACTTCCAGCCCCTGGGCAACAACAAGGCCGCCATCAACGGCGACTTCGTCATGACCGCCAACGAGGTGAACAAGGTGATCCGTGCCCTGCGGCGCGGCGGCATCGACATCGTCGAGCTGCACAATCACATGCTCAACGAGCAACCACGCCTGTTCTACCTACATTTCTGGGCCACCGGCGATGGCACACGCCTCGCCAAAGCCATCCGCCCGGCACTCGACGTAACCAACCTCGCCCGCGCGAACGCGTGAGGCCCTCCGGTTGGGGAGGGCCTCGATGGCGGTGGTGGCGTTCGCTCTAGAACGTCCCCAGCTTGATGATCGACAGGATTGCGATCAGCTGGATCGCCGACGCGCCCAGCGCCTTGGGCCAGGGCAGGTCGTGGGACTTGGAGACCATCAGGGTCAGCAGTGCGCCGGCCGCGATCCAGGTCGCCCAGCCCAGGAGTTGGACGAAGGACGCGTCGCCGCCGAAGAACATCGCGACGAACAGACGGGGGGCGTCCGTGAGCGACATGATCAGCATGGAGAGGCCGACCGTTGGCTGCCAGGCCCCGTCACCGCCGAGCTGGCGGGCGAGGGTGTGGGTGACCACGCCCAGGATGAAGGAGCTGATCACCATCGCGACCGCCGTCACCAGGACGATCGGCACCGCGTTGGAGAGCGTGGCGTTGATCGCGTCCTGGCGGGCGCCGTCGAAGCCGAAGACGGCGAGCAGGCCGTAGAGGAAGGTGACGATGAGGGCCGGGACCCACATCGTGTAGTCACGCATGCGCAGGAACGTCTGGGACGGGGACGTCACGATGCCCCGCAGCAGGTCCTTCCAGTGCAGCCGCGGCCCGATCGGCGGAGCGGCGGCCTGGCCCGCGCGATACGTCTCCCCCTCGTTGTAGGGGTCCTCGCCGAGGGAGAACGCCTGGGTGTGGCCCGGATTGTTGGCCGCGTACGGGTCCGGGGTGTGCGGGTGGCCCTGGCCGGCGTCGCCGAAGTACTCCGGCTCGCCGTGGTCCTGCGGCGGCTGCCACCGCTGCTGGCCACCGTAGGGCTGCGCCCCGCCGTACTGCTGCTGCGGCGCGGAGGGGTAGCCGTACGACGGGCCCTGCGGCGCCTGCTGTCCGTACGGGGAATGCTGCGGTCGCGCTTGAGGGGCGCGGTCCGGCCGGCCGCGCCCGTTCCTGAATCCAGCCACGTTCTCGAACGTACCTGGTCCCGGAGGGTGGCGTACCGGACCCGGGGCAATGGGGCGGCTTTGCTGCCGAGCTGTGACATCACCTAAGGGACCCTGAAGCGGAGAATCAGGGGAGTTTCGGTGACCTTTCGGGTTTGGCCGTGCGTCATCGGGCCGCCACCTCGCTCGTCGGGGGCGCCGATCACCCCGTTGTGGAAGAGCTGGATGGAGCGTGCCCCCGCCGGCCCGGGAGATGGACCGCGCGAGGCACGGGCCAACCGGAGAGGGCTATGTCAGCTGCTCGGCGTCCACCCGTGAGAACACCAGGTCGCTGGTGTCGGTGACCGGCCCGCGCCAGCGCACCGGTACAGCGGGGCTCCGCAGGGCGTGCGGATAGGTGTGGGGGCCGTACTCGTTGGTCAGCCGGTACAGGTGGAAGCCGTGCTGCCGCAGCGGGTCGATGATCTCTTCGACTCGGCGGCCCTGACTGCTCAGCCTTTGCGGACACACCTCGATCACGAGTTCCGCATCGGGCCGGAGGTCGCCGAGCGCCGGGCTCAGCCCCTGGACCACGGAGGCTTCGGCACCCTCGACATCGATCTTGACGATCCTCGCGCTGCGCAGTTCGTCGTAGGTCAGGATCGCCGGAAGGGGCTGAGCGGTCATCTCGAAGGTCGACTGGGGCGATCTCGCCGGGGGGACGATGCTGGTCGCGCCGAGGTTCGTGGATTGCTCGAGATAAAAGGTGAGGCTTTCCGTGGTGTGGGAGACCGCGGTGTTCACGCTCCGGACATTAGGGCATTCATTGGCGCTCAGATTTCCCCTGAGGGCCGCATGGAACTCAGGGGACGCCTCGATGGCGACGACCCGCCCGGTGGGCCCGACCTGACGGGACGCGAGCACCGTGAAGTAGCCGATGTTGGCCCCCACATCGACGAAGGTGTCCCCGGGCCGCAGCCTTCCCTGGATCCAGGAAGTGAGGTTCGGTTCCCACACTCCGAAGAGATACAGGTACCTCTGGATGACGTCGTGGGTGTTGACGGAGAACACGGCCCCGAAACGGGTCTCCGCGGTAGCGGAGACCGGGCGGTCCCGGAGGTCCCTGCTCAAGGCCCGTACCATCACGTCGTTCAGCCACTGCGTCGCGGAATGGCGCCCGCCGACGGATTCGGGCGACTTGCGCACGTGACTGTAGAGCACGCTGCGGAGCCTGGGGGGAAGAGGGGGAAGCGGAGTAATCACTGACGTCTCCCCACTACGGAGATTTTCGGACGGGACCGCCACTCGGAGGGAACGTAGCCGATGCGGATCGGAAGTTACGGAAGCACGCCGAACCAGTAGGGAAATCAAAACACGTCCTTTAAGGACTCTGGAAATCACCTGCCCCGAAAACACACTCATGCGTGGGCAATCATGAACTGCTGGGAGTGGGCGACCAGTTCCCGCGTCCCGATGCGGTGGTCCTTCCAGTCGCGCAGGAGGTCGACCACACCACGGAAGCTCTCCTGAAGAGTGCCGATTCTGTGGGTCACGGTCCGGGCCCGGAGTGGGTCGGTCGCCCTCTCCATCTCTTCGAGGATCAGGTCCCGGGTTGCCCCCGACCTGAGAGCCGGCCGCTGCCCGGTCGCGCTCAGCCAGAAGTCGTCGCACTTGGTCGCGTAGGCGAGCGGGACGGTGGGCACACCGCAGGCCACGGCTGCGACCACGCCGTGCAGGCGTTCCGAGACGAGCAGTGAACACTCCGCGATGGCCCGCATCATCGCCGAGACGTCTCCGTCGAACGCGACGACGGGCGCGGTGAGGCGGGAAGCCAGCGCCTGGGACGTGGCGGCGTCATGGCCGGAAAGTTGCAGCACCCGGACGCCGTGGTTCGGGTGCTGCGACACATAAGCGCTGACGGCCTCCGCGACCGCCGGGATGTCGAACCGGCTCGTCGGAGATGCGCCGAGGCACACCCCGAGCACGGGCCGGGGCACGGGGGGCGGCCTCAGCGGTGCGTAAACCGGGTACAGCAGGGCCGGATCGCCGATGACGGGCGTGTTGTGCCAGTGCCGTGCGCACTCTTCCTGGGTCATCGGTCCCCGGACGCCGAAGAGGGCGACGTTGCGCATGCCGCGCCAGGCCGCCCAGTCGGCGGCCTGCAGGCTCAGGGCGAACCGGTCGTACGAGGCGGCGGCACCTGCGCCGGCGATCACCAGGGCGTGCGTGCCGAAGCACGTCATGGCCAGGCGGGTGCGCCTGGCCCAGTCCGCGAATCCGATCGTCGTACCGCCTCCCAGCAGCAGGATGCGTTCGGTGTCCATCCGCCGCACCAAGTCCACCGCGAACCGGGGGGTCGCCGCGACGAAGTCCCGTCGGCCCGCGGGAGCGGAGACGGCAAGTGGGTCGGCGAGGGCCGATTGCCATGTCCGGTGCATCAAGTCGTCGCCGAAGTTCTTGAAGCCTTGCCAGCCCAGGTAGATGACCTGGCGCCGTTTGCGCACGGTGTCGTCCCTTCCTAGTCGAGGTGATGAGGGTGGGATGGGCCCACCGGGACGTGCGGCGGGGGCGCCGTGGCCTGCGCGGCCTTCGGCTTCAGTCCGCGGCGGGCAAGGAGCAGGGAGGGCACGAAGACCACGACGGTCTGGGTGACGACCGTTGCCCACAGCGGTCCGGCAACGCCGATGCGGGTGACCGCGGCGATGGAGGCGGCGACGTTCAGCACGGCCATGGCCGCTCCGAGCCACAACTGGGGGCGCACCACGCCCATTCCCATGAGCAGCACCTTGACGGCGTCGTTCGTGCACATGATGAGGGAGAAACAGGCGAGCGCCACGAGGAGACCAGCGGAGGGCGCGAGGGTCCCCTCGCCCATCCACAGGCGCAGGAGCACGGGAAGGGCGAAGGCCAGTGCGCCGGCGATCAGCGCCGCCGCGACCGCCGTCGTCATCAGCGACCGGGCGTACGCCGCTCGCATCCACGCGTGGTCCTCCCGCGCCCACGCCTCCCGGTAGGCGGCCCACAGCGGGGTGAGGAACATCGACGACATCCCGTGGACGATGACGAACGCCTTGAACGGCAGCGCATACTCCGGCACACGGGAAACACCCAGGTAGTGCCCGATGACGAACGTGTCCGACTGGAACGCCACCACGTTGATGCCGCCCAGCAGCAGCAACTGCAGTCCCTCGGTCCCCAGCCGGCGCGCGGTACGCCGGTCGGCGTCCGCCAGCCGGGGACGCGGGCCGTGGGCCGCCCGCCCCAGCAACAAGAACGTCAGCGCTCCGTCAGCGAGGACGCACGTCACCAGGTATACGGCGAGAAACCAGCCGAGGCCCCGCGTGGCCGAGGCCACCCCCCACAGCCCCGCCGTCTGGACCACCGCCGCCAACGACGCGTACAGCGCCACCACATGACCACGCTGGAACGCCTGGTACACCCGACGGGCGACCAGCAGGGGCAGGCTCACCGCTACGCCGGCGGCGACCGCGAACACCATCAGGCGCACCCGCGTCGCCGGCACCTGCCCGCCCACGCCGAGCATCCGGTCCCAGTCGACCGCGAAGGCCACGATCCCCGAACACACCAGCACCAGCACCGCGATCGCGACCAGCGACACCAGCGCGGTCGCCACCACCCGACGCAACGCCCGGGCATCCTTCCGCCCCCGTGCCTCCGACACCAGCGCCATCACTGCGGAGCCGAGACCGAAGTCCAGCGCTCCCCGCACCGCCAGCGAAGCGGCCGTCAGGTTCAGCCACAGTCCGAACTCCGCCGTACCCACACGGTGCGCGATGATCGGGACTCCGATCAGGCCCGCCAGCAGCGAGATGCCCTGCGCGGCCGCCGTGGCCAGACCGCTGGTCAGAATCCCCCGCCAACGCCCCGACCGCACACTCGGCCCCGGTCCCCCGTCCGCCTCGACCAGCGCCGACCACACCGAGGACGAAGCACTCAACGACCGCTCCCGAACGGACGCAGGCGGAATGTGCTCCCTGTCCGGAAACGGGCTTCAGTACCTTGGGCGGCTTTCTCCCGACCTCGTGACCGCCATGAGAGCGACAATCCCTTCACCTCCTGAGGCAGGGCATACGGAAGACGTTATCAATAGAGAAAGCAATTCGACGGCGTGCATCTGCGTGAAATTTTCCGCTGATTTTCCAGAGGCGACCGAAACCCCCGTCCTTAAATATGCTGATCAGGTGGCCGGCGAAATCCGCTGAATGATCTCGACACGCTGTTCGGCGTTGAATGATGACGGCATCTTCCGGCCGCCAGAATGTACGCCATGGTTCCAGTGCGGATGGAAACGGGAGTGCGGATGCTTCGCCGGAATGCGTCCGAATTCGGGCGCCCGGCCACCAACGAGTTGTCATCTTCTTTCCCGCAGACCACGGCGGTGGACTGCCACGGAAGGTGGCTGGCCGGAAGCCTGGTTGCCGCCGCCCTGATGGCCGGGGGCCGCTGGATCTCCCATGTGCCGATCGGATCCGTCTACATCGGCGACGTCCTGTTGGCCGCCTCGGTTCTGCACGCTGTCTTCTCCGCGGTGACGCGGAAGGCGGCCGGCCGGACCTACGGCCCCGGCGTGCTGCTGACGCTGGTGGTCCTGTACGCGGTCTTCCGACTGTTCGGCGCCGAGGGGGACATGCGGACGGCGGCCCGGGACGCCGCCCCGTTCATCTACGGCTGTGTCGCCTACCTGTCCGCGGGTGCATACCAGCGGGCCGGTGAGGAAACCAGGAAGCGCACGGTTCGGCTGCTGCACGGCGCCCTCGTGGCCCACTTGGCCTGGGTGGCCGCAGCGGTGATGGCGGGAGACGTCATCCGGGCCATGCCGGCGCTGGACGCGGAGACGCGGATCTTCGAACTGCGGCCCGACTTCGACGCCGCGATGCTGGGCGTTCTCGGCGGACTGTCGATCCTGCGGATGCGCGCGGGAAAGGCAGGGCTGAACGCGGTGGTGGCGGGGGCCGCGCTGGTGCTGACCCTGGCGATGCATTCCCGGGCCGGACTTCTGGCCTGCCTTGCCTGTGTGGTGGCCGCTTTCGTGCTCAGGCCGAGAGAGACCGGGCGCAGACCGCTGCGCAGTGCACTGCTGGGATGCGCCGTCGTCCTCGGGGTGCTGGTGCTGCTCCCGGGCAGTCCCGCGGGCCAGCGCCTCGTTGCGACGACGGGCAGCGCGTCGACGTCCCAGAAGGCGGCGCTCAGCGCCGAGGGGACCACCCGGGCGCGGCTGATCTCATGGCACAGGTTGATCGACTACACGCTCGACGATCCCGGCCGGACGGTGATCGGTGTCGGTTTCGGAACGGATTTCCTGCGTCTGTCCGACGCCGACCTGCCCCTCGGGCGGGGGATGGGAGTGCGTTCTCCGCACAACTACCTCCTGACCTGTTTCGCGCGGCTCGGCCTGGTCGGTCTCTCCATGGTCACCGCCCTCCTGGTGGCCATCCTGGGCGCGGCGGCCCGTACTCTGCGATCCCGCAGGCCCGACGAACTGACATCGTTGTGCGTATTTCTGGTGATTTCCATTCTCATTGTCTCGTTGATGGGAGTGGTGCTGGAGTCGCCCTTCGGCGCGGCACCGTTCTTCTGGGCGAGTGGTGTGCTGTTGGGAATGCAGCGGCTCCAACGGGCGCAGCGCAGAAAAAACCAACGATTGCCGGGCCCGCGCCGGAACAGTGGCGGGAAAACCGTGTCCCGCAGCGCTCATCCATGGGGGTGAGATAACGGCGGGCCGTGTGACATATGCCTGGAATTCCGTATGTGCAGCGGCAGCGTATGTGCCGACCGAAACAGTCTGCCAACGCCAGGGAGACAAGTCGTGGCTGAGAACATGGCCGTGGTGACAGGGGCCGGCGGTTTCATCGCCGGGCATCTCGTGAAGCGTCTGCTTGCGGAGGGAATGACCGTGCGGGCGGTCGATCGCAAGCCGCTTCACGAGTGGTACCAACGTCACGACCGGGCCGAGAACATCGTCGGTGATGTCTCGCTGCTCGACTGCTGCCACCGGGTCCTGGACGGCGGGGCGGCAGAGGTCTACCACCTCGCCGCGGACATGGGGGGCATGGGCTTCATCGAGAACAACAAGACCGCCTGCATGCTGTCCGTCCTGTCCAGCACGCACATGCTCCTCGCCGCCCGGGACGCGGGAGCAAGCCGCTACTTCTACTCCTCGTCCGCCTGTGTGTACGCCGCGGACCGGCAGACGGACACCGATGTCAGCCCCCTGCGCGAGGAAGACGCGTACCCGGCCATGCCCGAGGACGGCTACGGCTGGGAGAAGCTCTTCAGCGAGCGGATGGCACGCCATTTCCGCGAGGATTACGGGCTGGCCACCCGCGTCGCCCGGTACCACAACGTGTACGGCCCGCACGGAACGTGGACGGGCGGCCGCGAGAAGGCCCCGGCGGCTGCCTGCCGCAAGGTGGCCCTGGCCGTCCTCACGGGCGGCCGCGACGTGGAGATCTGGGGTGACGGCGAACAGACCCGCAGCTTCACCTACATCGACGACTGTGTCGAGGGCACACTGCGTCTGACCCGCAGCGAGCACGCCGACCCGATCAACATCGGCTCGGACCGTCTGATCTCCGTCAACCAGCTGTATGCGATCGTCCAACAGATCGCGGGCACCACGCTGAGGCACCGTCACATCCCGGGCCCGCTGGGCGTGCGCGGCCGCAACAGCGACAACGCCCGTATCCGTAAGGAACTCGGCTGGGAACCACAGCACTCACTGGTCGACGGCCTGGAGACCACCTACCGCTGGATCTACGACCAGGTCAAGGCACAGCTGGAAGGCCGCCCCCACCAGTGCTGACACAGGGAACGAGACCGTTGCAACGTGTCGACGTGCTCGGCGTGGGCATCAGCACGGTCGACCGGGACGCGGCCGTGCACGAGATCGAACGGTGGGTCGACGCAGGTGAGCGCGCCTATGTGTGCGTCACCGGGGTGCACGGAGTCATGGAGGCCCAGCGTGACCCCGCGCTGCGCCGTATCCACAACGCCTCGGGACTGACCGTGCCCGACGGCATGCCGATGGTCTGGGCCGGGCACCGGGCCGGCGCTCCGTGGATGCGACAGGTCCGGGGCGCCGACCTGATGGTGTCGGTGCTCGAGCGGGCACGGCACCGCGGCTGGTCGTCCTACCTGTACGGCGGTGCGGAGGGAGTTCCCGAGCTGCTCGCCCGGAACCTGAGGCGCCGCATCCCCGAGCTGCGGATCGCGGGCTGCTGGTCCCCTCCCTTCCGGCAGCTCACACCCGAGGAGGACGAGGACGTCGTGCGCCGCATCAACGACAGCGGGGCCGACCTCGTCTGGGTCGGTCTGTCGACACCGAAGCAGGAGCGCTGGATGGCCGAGCACCGGGCCCGGCTGACCGCTCCGGCGCTGCTCGGGGTGGGCGCCGCTTTCGACTTCCATGCGGGGCTGAAACCACAGGCGCCCGGTTGGCTGCAGCGCCACGGTCTCGAATGGTCGTACCGCCTCGTGAAAGAGCCCCGTCGGCTGTGGCGACGTTACCTGCGCAACAATCCCGCCTACTTGGCCCGTGTGGCACTGCACCCGCCACGACTGACGGGCGGATCCGTTCGGTCATGAAGGTCGCAGTCGTTCACAGCTTCTACGCGTCGGGCCGCCCCAGCGGCGAGAACGAGGCCGTGCTCGACCAGGTGCGCGCGCTGCGCGCGGCCGGCCACGAGGTGCGGATGTTCGCCGCGCACACCGACGAACTGGCCGGAGCTCCGCTGTACGCGCTGCGGGCCGCCGCCCGCGTGGCGACCGGGCACGGCTGCCATCCCCTGGCCGACATCAGGACGTACGGCCCGGACATCGTGCATGTGCACAACCTCTTCCCCAACTTCGGGCGGGCCTGGCTGCGCGCCTGGGACGGTCCCGTCGTCGCGACGGTGCACAACTACCGGCCCATGTGCGCGACGGCGACCCTCTACCGGCAGGGGACGGAATGCACCAGTTGCCTGGACGGCGACCGCTGGGCGGGACTGCGGCACGGCTGCTACCGGAACTCGCGCACCGCGACGCTGCCGCTCGCCTGGGCGGGCAGGCGGGGTGCGGCGGCCGACCCGGTGTTGGCGCGTGCGGACCGGATCGTGGTGCTGTCCCCCCTGGCCGGGCGGATCTACCGGCGGGCCGGCGTGCCCGCCGAACGCCTGGAACTCATCCCGAACTTCGTCGGTGCACCGCCGGCCGGTGAGGCGGCACCCGACGACAAGGGGCCTTGGCTGGTCGCGGCCCGGCTCACAGCGGAGAAGGGCGTCCTGGAGTTGCTCCGCCGCTGGCCGGACGACGAGCCCCTGGACATCGTGGGCGACGGCGAGTTGATGGCCTCCTGCCGAGCCGCCGCCCCGCCGTCGGTCAGGTTCCTCCACCACCTCGACCGCGGCGAACTCCGCCGACGGCTGCCGTCCTGGCGGGGTCTGGTCTTCTCCAGCCGCGTGTTCGAGGGGGCGGTGCCGCTCGTCTGCATCGAGTCCCTGGCGGCCGGCCTGCCCGTCATCGCCTTCGAGGGTTCGTCAGCCGCAGAGTCCGTGAGGGAACTGGGCACCGGCCTGGTCACGACCTGGCAGGAGCCCCTCGCCCCCGTCCTCGGACAGGCAGCCGCCGTCTTCCCGGACCTGCGGGAGCACTGCCGTAGGGCGTACGCCGATCACTTCACCGAGCAGGGCTGGGTGCGGCGCGTGAATGCGCTGTACGCGGACCTTGTGGGCGCCACGACGCGCGTATGACCGGCGGCGGAACGCACCCGAAGGACATGCGCCCCCCGTCCCCGCCCGGCTCGAGGTCCTGCAACTGCTTCGGAGTCGTTACATGCACACTGTTCTGATCGCCCTGCCGACTCTGGGACGCCGCCCCCTGGGCCCGCTGATGGCGGAACTAGTACGTCAAGCGGCGGAAGCGCGCTCTGCGGGGTACGTGGTCGAGGTCGTGGTGCTGGACAACTCGGCCGATGGGCACTCCGGCGTGCGCGACTGCGCTGCGCGGCACGGCGTCCGTTACCGCCGCGTGGCGCGCCGTGGCTTCGCCCAGGTACGCAACGCGGCGCTGGAGACGGCCGCCGACCATGACGCTCTCGTCTTCGTCGACGACGACGAGATGCCGGCGTCCGGCTGGCTGCGGGCACTGCTGGACGGTGCGGGCACCCATCGAGCGGACGTCGTGTGGGGGCCCGTCCGTGCCGTGGTCCCGGCCGACGCTCCTCGCTGGCTCGCCGGAGGCAGGACACTGCGACCGGAGTGGACCCAGCCGGACGGGCCCCTGATCGGTGTGGCGGCGTCGAACAACACCCTGCTACGCATGGAAGCGGTGCACAGGACGGGGCTGTCCTTCGAGGAGGAGTTCGACAGGTCCGGCGGTGAGGACACCGTGTTCTTCTCACGGCTGGCCGCAGCTGGGGCTCGCATGGTGTGGATCGGGGCGGCCCTGGTGACGGAGAGTCAGGACCTCGATCGGCTCACGCTGAGGGGGCTGGTGGAAAGGTGGCACCGTCACGGTGCCGCCTCCGCGGCCGCGGAGCGGACACTGCGGGGCCGGTGGGGAGCGAGTCTGACCATGCGTCGCATGGCGAGGGTGCCGCGTGGGCTGGCGCGGATCGTGATGAGCGGCGTCGTGCGCGATCCCGCGCGGGCGGCCGGGGGGATCGAGGACTTGGCATTCGCCTGCGGGTGGTGCGCCGCCGCGGCCCGGATCGTGCTCGGCGCGGGGGTCCGCACAAAAGGATGCGGACGAGAGGCGGGTGGCACGGCGTAGCGGGGCTTTCGACGACACGGAGCGCCCGGAGATGCTCGACGAAATGAGGCAGGATGACGGTTTCCGCGATGAATCGTGTGACGGTGGCGATGGCCTTCGTCCGTATGGCGCGTGCCGAGAGCACCCAGTGCCGGGGCCGGCTCGGTGAGGAGCCGGCGCTGGCGTATTTCCGCTGCATGGCCTCGGCGTACGGTTCCGTCCGTCGCTGGAATCCGGACGCCGGCCTGGTACTGGTCACTACGCGGCCGCTGCCAGAGCCGTACGCGGGGCAGTTGGCCCGTATCGGCGTGGAGACTGTGCTGGCGCCGTTCGCGCACCGCCCGCCGAAGGGCCTCGGCAAGGGGTGGGTCAGTTCGCTGTACCACCTGGACGCGATGGAGGCGCTGCGCGGGCGCGGCGGGACACAGGTCTTCATCGAACCGGACCTGCTGTGTGTCCGCCCGCTGGACGACATGCTCGCCACCCTCGGAGACCGGGTCGGGGCCCAGTTCGAGCCCGAGCTGATGCGACCGGAGACGAAGGGATGGGGCTGGTACTGGGACCTGTGCGACGAGATGCACGTGGAACTCGGTGAGAAGACCGGAAGGCACCAGCCGTACAGCGGATCCTTCTACGTCGTTCCCGAGCAGCACGGCCCGGTGCTGCTCGAACGCATCGAGCGGGCCTGGCAGCTGAGCCTGGAGCGGCACCGGCGGGGCAGGCTGGGGTTCTCCACCGACGAGCAGTTCATGAACTATGCACTGCGAGGAGTGCCGGTGGCGGAGATGAGCAGTCATACGCGTGTCATCCCCACCACCCCGTGGCGGCGTTATCTGACCGATAGGGAGACCATCCGGGGTCTGACCCTGTGGAACCTCACCCATGAGAAGGACCTGGGCTTCCAGCGGATGTACGGGGCCGCCGTCGACCCCCGCTCCTGGTTCTGGACGGCGCCGGAGGGCGAATTCCGCGAGCGAGCCGGTGCGCTGATGTCAGCCCTGGGGCCCGTCACTCCCCAGCGCGCAATCCTGAACGCCGTGGGCGGTGCCGTGGAGAAACTGACCACGGACCGTATGCGCCACCGTCTGAAGCCGCTCTACGCGCGGACGGTTCAGCTGTACTCCTCACTCCGGTTCACCTCGTAGGTCCTGACGTCGGGACACCGGTCGTCCCGGAGGGCGGCCGGGGCGCCAGGAACTCCGTGTGGTGCGGTCAGTACGCGCCGGTGCCGGTGACGACGGCCCGCACCGTCCGGCACAGCAGCCCGAGGTCCACGGACGGCGACCAGTTGTCCACGTACCTGAGGTCCAGGGCGACCGTCTCCTCCCAGGAGAGGTCGGAGCGCCCGCTGACCTGCCACAGGCCGGTCAGTCCCGGCTTGACGGCCAGCCTGCGCAGCTCCACCTCGTTGTACCTGGCGACCTCGTCGGGCAGTGGTGGCCGCGGACCGACCAGGGACATGTGTCCCCGCATCACGTTGTACAGCTGGGGCAGCTCGTCCAGGGAGTAGCGGCGCAGCACCCTGCCCACGCGGGTGATCCGCGGATCGCGGCGGATCTTGAACATCCGGCCGTCCTGCTCGTTCGTCCCGGCCAGCTGGTGCCTCAGCCGCTCCGCGTCGGCGACCATGGTGCGGAACTTCACCATGGTGAAGGGCTCTCCGCCGCGGCCGATGCGGGGCTGCCGGTGAAAGACGGGGCCCGCTGAGTCCAGCCGTACGGCGAGGGCCACCGCCACGAACACCGGGGCGAGCAGCACGAGCAGCAGCGCGGCGCCCAGCCGGTCCGTCACCGACTTCAGCAGGGCGGCGAGCCCCCGGCCCAGGGGCGGGGCCACGTTCAGCAGGGTGAGCCCGGCCACGGAGGAGACTCCCACCCGTCGCCCTGCCACCTCGGTCAGACCCGGCACCACCACGAGCGGGCATCCGTCACCGTGCAGGGCCCAGGACAGCCGCCGCAGACGCGTGCCGTTCATGGACGGCCCCGGCACGACGAGGACGACGTCCACGTCGAGCCGCCGGGCCGCCCCGAGTACCGGGGCGGAGTCGCCCGACAGGCGCTGCGGCGGCTGCCGGTCGAGTCGGGCGGCGACCGGGGCCAGTGCCTGCGGTTCCTCGTCCCCGATAGGGCACACCCCGACGACGACGAACTCGTGGTCGGTCCGCCGTGCGAGATGGCTCACCAGGGCGTCGACGGCGTTCGCTTCCCCGATCATCAGGCTCCGGCGCACGGCCAGGCCGTCGCGGCGCCGGGCGGACAGATGACGGTGGATCAGCGCGTGTCCGGCGGCGCTGATCGGGGCGCAGGGCACCAGGGCGGTCAGGGCGAGGAGAAAGGGGGACTCCTCGCCCGTCGCCGCCCGCACCACCGCGAGCAGGCCGACCAGCACCAGCCAGTCCCGCAGCGCGGGGCGGATGGTGTCGCCCTCTCCCAGTCGGCCGGCGGCGTAGCGGGCCCGTGAGGCGCGGACGAGCAGCCAGGTCACGACCGCCACCGCCGCGCATGCCACGGCCTTCCCCCCGTCGACCAGCAGGAAGGCGAGGCCCACCGGCACGGCGGCGCCGGCCGCGTCGCCGAGGACGGCGGCCGGCGCGTACCAGAGGGGCTTGCCGGTGCCACGCCCGGCAGATGGCTGTTTCCGGGCGACCTGGGTCTGGACAGGTCCTGTTACTGGCGCGTGGGGCATGATCTCCCCGAACAGCCACATTCGCCCTCCAAGCTGAACAAAAAGGGACTAACTGAGTGTGTATGGCTGTCCACGGGGAAGCGGGCACGACGCTGAGTCGTACGAGAACTCTCACCCGATGAGCAGATCCCCATGACCAGTGCATGTGCATACGAGCGGGGCCGGGGTCGCGCTCGGCGACCCCGGCCCCTTCGCGGCGTGCGAACGCCACCCGCTCACGGGTTCCGGCTACTTCACGGGCTCCGGCTCCGGCTCGCTCGCCGTTTCCGCCTCGCCCGCAGGGTCGGCCGGCGTCTTGACGGAGTCGAGGAGCAGCTGGGCGACGTCCACGACCTGGATGGACTCCTTCGCCGCCCCCTCGTTCTTCTTGCCATTGACCGAGTCGGTCAGCATGACCAGGCAGAACGGGCAGGCGGTGGAGATGATGTCGGGGTTCAGGGACAGGGCCTCGTCGACGCGCTCGTTGTTGATGCGCTTGCCGATCCGCTCCTCCATCCACATCCGGGCGCCGCCGGCGCCGCAGCAGAAGCCGCGCTCCTTGTGGCGGTGCATCTCCTCGTTGCGCAGGCCCGGGACCTTGCCGATGATCTCGCGCGGGGGCGTGTAGATCTTGTTGTGGCGGCCCAGGTAGCACGGGTCGTGGTACGTGATGATGCCCTCGACCGGGGTGACCGGGATCAGCTTGCCCTCGTCGACCAGGTGCTGGAGCAGCTGGGTGTGGTGGATGACCTCGTAGTCGCCGCCGAGCTGCGGGTACTCGTTGCCGAGCGTGTTCAGACAGTGCGGGCAGGTGGCGACGATCTTCTTCGCGGACTTCGGCTTCTTCGACTCCGGCGTGACGTTGCCCTCGTCGTCCAGCTCCTCGCCGAAGGCCGTGTTCAGCGCGGCCACGTTTTCCATGCCGAGCTCCTGGAACAGGGGCTCGTTGCCCAGGCGGCGGGCGGAGTCGCCGGTGCACTTCTCGTCGCCGCCCATGATCGCGAACTTGACGCCCGCGATGTGGAGGAGTTCGGCGAAGGCCTTCGTCGTCTTCTTGGCGCGGTCCTCGAGGGCACCGGCGCAGCCGACCCAGTACAGGTACTCGACCTCGGACAGGTCCTCGATGTCCTTGCCGACGACCGGGACCTCGAAGTCGACCTCCTTGGTCCACTCCAGGCGCTGCTTCTTGGCCAGGCCCCAGGGGTTGCCCTTCTTCTCCAGGTTCTTGAGCATCGTGCCCGCCTCGGACGGGAACGCGGACTCGATCATGACCTGGTAGCGGCGCATGTCGACGATGTGGTCGACGTGCTCGATGTCGACCGGGCACTGCTCGACGCAGGCGCCGCAGGTGGTGCAGGACCACAGGACGTCCGGGTCGATGACGCCGTTCTCCTCGACGGTGCCGATCAGCGGCCGCTCGGCCTCCGCGAGAGCGGACGCGGGCACGTCCTTGAGAGCCTCGGCCGAGGCCTTCTCCTCGCCCTCCATCGTCTTGCCGCCGCCGGCCAGCAGGTACGGGGCCTTGGCGTGCGCGTTGTCCCGCAGCGACATGATCAGCAGCTTCGGGGACAGCGGCTTGCCGGTGTTCCACGCCGGGCACTGCGACTGGCAGCGGCCGCACTCGGTGCAGGTGGAGAAGTCCAGCAGGCCCTTCCAGGAGAAGTGCTCGATCTGGGAGACGCCGAAGACGTCATCCTCGCCGGGGTCGGTGAAGTCGATCGGCTTGCCGCCGCTCGTCATCGGCTGCAGGGCGCCGAGAGTCGTACCGCCGTCGGCCTCGCGCTTGAACCAGATGTTGGGGAAGGCGAGGAAGCGGTGCCAGGCCACACCCATGTCGGTCTTCAGGGAGACCGTGATCATCCAGATGAAGGAGGTCGCGATCTTCAGGCCGGCGAAGAAGTAGGTGAGGTTCTGGAGCGTGGAGATGTCCATGCCTTCGAACCACGAGACGACCGGGTAGGAGATGAAGAACGAGGCCTCGTAGCCGTCCACGTGGTGCTGGGCGCCTTCCAGGGCGTGCAGCATGAAGATGCAGACGCCGACGATGAGGATGACGCCCTCGACGAAGTACGCCTGGCCGAAGCTGGAGCCGGCGAAGCGGGACTTGCGGCCTGGCTTGTTCGGCTTGCTCAGCTGGCGGATCACGATCAGGGCCAGGATGCCGACCACCGTCATCGTGCCGATGAACTCGACGTAGACGTTGTACGGTGCCCAGTCGCCGATGATCGGCAGGATCCAGTCGGCCTGGAAGAGCTGGCCGATCGCATTGACGATGGTCAGCAGCAGGGTGTAGAAGCCGATCGCCACGAACCAGTGCGCCACGCCGACGACGCCCCAGCGGTTCATCCGGGTGTGGCCGAGGAACTCCTTGACCACGGTGATGGTGCGCTGCACGGGATCGTTGGTGCGGGACCCGGCGGGCACGGGCTGGCCGAGCCTCATGTGGGCGTAGATCTGCAGGAGGGCGCGGGCGAACAGTGCCACGCCGACCACGATCGTGACCAGCGACACGATGATCGCGGCGAGTTGCATTTGGGGGCTCCTCGGGCCTGCGAGGGGTTTCCTTCGATGTACTTCAGGTGTACCGAAGGTGTGATTACTAGGCGGTAACTTATGCAGTCCGTCTGAGACTACCCACTTATCCAGCCGCACTGTAGTGGCGCGAGCGGTGATCTGCGTCGCTGTGTGCCTCCTCCCCGGGCCGGGCGCGGATGCCCTCACTCAGGCCGGGACGAACCTCACACGGAACATTTTGGGCCAGAACTTCCCGGTGATGAGGAACTGGTCCGTTCCGGGTACGGCCGCGATGCCGTTGAGCGCGGAGCCGGGAACGAGTTCGTCCTCGCGCAGCAGACCGGAGGCGTCGATGTCGGCCGTCACCGCGCCGGTGGCCAGGTCGACGCGCACGATCCGGTCGGTGAACAGGACGTTGGCGTACACGGCGGCCCCCACGCACTCCAGCTCGTTGAGTTCCGTCACCGGCCGGCCCCCTTCGGTCACGGTGACCTGGCCCGTCCTCGCCAGCGTGCGGGGGTCGCGGAACGCCAGCCGGGACGAGCCGTCGCTGGTCACCAGTCGGCGCCGGGCACGCTGGAGGCACACCCCCCAGCCGTCGTCCGGGTACGGGACGCGACGCAGCTGGGCGAGCGTCCGGGCGTCGCGTTCGACGGCGATCCGGTTGCGCCAGGTCAGCTGCCACAGGGTCCGCCCGAGCACGGTGATTCCCTCGCCGAACAGCGGCGCGGGCAGCGTCGCGCGGACCGTGGGGGGACGGCCGGCGGGCCCCGCCCGCACCGAGGAGCGGCCGGAGATGCCGGTGCCTTCGTAGAGCGTTCCGCCGGCCATCTCCAGGCCCTGGGTGAACGCCCGCGGGTCGTGCGGAAGCACTTCGAGCACCTTGACCCGCAGCCGCTCCACCCGGTGCGCCGCGGCCCACCGGGCACCCGTGGCCCGGCCCGCCGGATCGTCCAGAGCGCGCTCTTGCGCCGCGCACGACACGAGCAGCAGCACACCCGCGAGCCAGGCTGCCGCGACACGGCGCACGCGCTCAGGCACCGCAGCCACCGCCCGGCTTCACCGTGGCCCGCAGCGGAGTCACGAGGGGCTGCCGCAGCACGGTGGGGGCGTCGTCCGCGTGCGGCTCCGTCAGATGCAGCACCAGGGTGCGGCGGGAGCGGGCGGGCAGCTCCAGGTCCAGCGTGAACACGGAGTGGCCGCGTTCGACGCCGGACGAGAGCAGCACCGGCCGGCCGTCCAGGGTGGCGTCGGTGAGGCCGGCGCCGACCCCGGCGTAGTACGACACGAGGAGCCGGTTGTCGCCAGGCCGGGTGCCGTAGGGCGGAAAGTCCTCCCGCAGCGTGACGTAACCGGGCAGTCCGGAGGCCGGGGCCCGGTTCTCCAGGGTCACGGTCACGGTGACCGGGCGCTCGCCGCCCGGACAGCCGCCCGCCTGCCAGACCAGGCTCCGGTCGAGGTAGTAGTCCAGCTTGGAGCCGGCCGCGTTGTTCACCACCAGGCCCGCGTAGGGGCCGGGGGTGCTGGGGAGTGTGCCCGCGTAGGGGCGCGACTGCAGGAGACTCTGCTCCGCCTCGTGGGCGCTCCACACCTTCAGCCGGTCGTCCCGCTCGGCGTCGTGCAGGGCGAGGAGCAGGGCGGGCAGCAGGTGGACGTCGCTGACGGAGGCGGTCAGCCGACCGGCTGCGGCGCGGGCAGCGTCCACGAAGAACGCCTTGCGGCGGGTGGTGTCGTCGTAGCGCGCGTAGCTGGCCCGCTCGGTGAGGTCCACGACATTGTCGGCGGTGAGTCTGGTGCCGTCGGCCATGCGGGTCGGGCCGGTGGCCCGCAGCAGACGGCTCAGCGTGCCGGGGTCGACGGCGATCGCCCCGTCCACGCGCTCGCCGGTGTGCTCGCGCCACGCCGCGGCCCAGATGCGGGCGGCGTACGGGAAGTGCGGGCTCATGTTGGAGTTGGCCCACACGTGGGTGGGATCGCTGCCCTGGTAGCGGGTGGTGAAATCAGCACCCAGGTCGACACCGGCCTTCACCTTCTCCATCTCGGTGTTGTTGCCGAACCGCTCGAAGGAGAGGTGGCCCCGGTCGGCCCGCAGCACGGCGAAGGCTCCTGGCAAGCCCCCGGTGCCGCGTGCCTCGGCGGTGTTCTGGAACGCGAGGAAGTAACGCCGCTCCCCCTGCGCCCCGAGCATGGAAGGCAGGACGCGGGCCGCGACGGAGGCGTCGGTCATCACCGGGGCGAGCCGGTCGACCTGCCGCACGAGCCGGGCCCGGGCCTGGTCGGCCGCGGGAAGCCAGGTGGACCGGGGCAGGCCGTCCACGTCGTCCCGCACCTCGGCCGTGACGCGTGCGGCCCGGACGACGTCCGGCGCGTGCTTCTGCAACGCCCTGAGGGCCTCGGGCATCCCGCCCCCGCGGCCGTCCGCGGCGGGCAGCGGGAGGGCGCGCAGCAGCGGGGACAGCACGTCGCCGGCCAGCCGGTCCGCCACGTACGCGGCGCCGCGCACGGTCCTGACCGGGTCCCCGAGGAAGGGCAGGGCGGCGGCGGGGTACCAGGCCGGGCCGGTGGTGAGGCGGTGCGCCCGCGCGGCGTGCGCGGCCGCGGACCGCACCGCCTGTTCCCGTAGCCGGGCCGGCACGGGCGCCACACCGGAGGCGGCGCCGGCCGTAGACGCGAAGGTCACCGACCGTCGCAGCGCATCGAGGTCCCGCTGGGCCGCCAACAGCTCGGAGCGGGCGAGCAGTCCGGTGACACCGATCCAGGCGGCGCCTGCCAACGGGAGCGCAAGGGCGGCCAGCAGGGCTGCCCTGAGCGTGCGGCGGCGGCGCGGCGCCCGGTCGCGGGAGCGGCCGGAGCCGGGCACGCGGACGGCGTCCCGGCCGGAGCCGGGACGCCGTGGTACCGCCGTGCTGGTGTCCTGCTCCGTCATGAACTGCGGCGACGGCGCACGGCCAGCATGGTGCCCCCGCCCGCCGCGATCAGACCCGCCGCGGTGCCGCCCACGGCGAGGGCCTTCTCACTGCCGCTGTCGGCGAGGCCGTGGTGGTGGTGCTCGGAGCGCCCCGGCCCTTCCCATCCGGCGTTGTGGCCGTGCCAGCCGTGGCGGTTGTCGTGGCCATGCCTACGCAACACCTTGATTACGGCGGTCACCTCCAGGTGGGGGTTACGTTGTTCCAGTTCAAGGACGTGGTACCCGAGCGCGGCGCGGCGGGGGATGGTCACCCTGCCGGTGACGGTCCCCTGTCCGTTCGTCCTGTACCTGCCCAAAACGACTTCACGCGAGTGGAACTCCAGCACGACCAGGCGGTTGGGGGCGAAGCCCGTGCCACGGAAGGTCAGTGATCCCCCGACCGGCACCGCGGTCGTACTGAGGGTCAGGCTGGGGGGCGTTGGCGGGTACTGCGCGTGGGCGGTCTGCGCTCCCACCAGTGGTGCCGCAACGAACACGGCAGTCGATGCCGCCGATGCCAGCGCAACCCGCCACTTGGGCGATGTCGTCATCGTCTTCACTCTCCTCGGCTCAAGTCCGGGCCAGGCTGCAGCGTCGGCCGTCAACAAGAACTAGATACATGGAATTAATGGGAAATACCGACCTCGACCTACGCGAAGCGGATCAAAAGGAACCGGATGGGGGAGCGCCCCGCTCCTCGATGGCTCAAGCGGATATCCCGGTCAGGTGATCCATCGGATGGGGCAGCAGGGTCGTTTGACGGGCTGTCACAGGGGTGGCTCCCTGGATCGGGGCGGGCGAGTCCCTATGGTCGGCGCCGTGCATAGGGAACAGAACGCCCCCTTTCGGGTGGTTCCCTCGGTCCTATGAGGGGTACAACTTGGATCTCCACGGTTTCCTGAAGGCCCTTGTCAGACGCTGGCCGACCGTCGTGGTCTGCCTGGTTCTCGCGATCGGGGCGGCGCTCGCCGTGACGGGCTTGAGTACTCCCGTCTACGAGGCCAGGACCCAGCTCTTCGTCGCGACCCGCACCGGTGAGGACACCGCCCAGCTCAACCAGGGGCAGAGCTTCTCGCAGGCGCGCGTGCAGTCGTACGCAGAGATCGTGACGTCCCGTCAGGTGACCGGACCCGTGGTGAAGGAGCTGCGGCTGCGCACCACGCCCGAGGAGCTGGCGTCCCGGATCACCGCGCAGGCCCCGCTCAACACCGTGCTCATCGACATCACCGTCAAGGACACCGTGCCCAGGCGTGCGGCGCGCATCGCCAACGCCGTGGCGAAGCGGTTCAGCGCGGTCGTCGAGCGACTGGAGACGCCCAAGCACTCGGCCAAGCGGTCCAGGGCGAGCCGCGCGGACGACGACGTCACGTCGCCGGTCTCCCTGGGAGTCACTCAGGAGGCCGTCGTGCCCGCCGGGCCGATCTCGCCCCGCCCGCTGCTCAACCTGGCCGCGGGAGTGCTCGCCGGGCTGATGCTCGGCGCCGGACTCGTCGTCCTGCGGGAGACCCTCGACACCACGCTCAAGACAAGCGAGGCGCTGGACGAGTTCACCGCGCTGCCGGGACTCGGCACCATCCCGTTCGACCGCAACGCCCCCAGGCAGCCGCTCGTCAGCGCCGACGGGCACTCCAAGCGCGCCGAGGCGTTCCGCAAGCTGCGCACCAACCTGCAGTTCTCGCAGGTCGACGAGCGGCCCCGGATCATCGTGGTGACGAGTTCTGTGCCCGGCGAGGGCAAGACCAACACCGCGGTGAACCTCGCCCTCTCGCTCGCCGAGGCGGGCGTCTCCACCTGTCTGGTGGACGGCGACCTGCGCCGCCCGTGCGTGGCGGCGAGCTTCGGTCTGGTCCAGGATGCCGGACTGACCACCGTGCTCATCGGGCAGGCGCGCGTCGAGGACGTGATGCAGCGGGCCGGCGGCCGGCTCGCGGTACTCGCCAGCGGCGCCGTACCGCCCAACCCCACGGAGCTGCTCGCCTCGGTGCGCATGGAAGAGGTGCTGCGCGAACTGGCGGACACCTACGAGGTCGTGATCATCGACACCGCGCCGCTGCTGCCGGTCGCCGACACGGTCGGACTCGCCTCGCTCGCCCAGGGTGCGCTGCTGGTCGTCCGCGCCGCGCGGACCAGGCGGGACCAGGTGCGCTCCGCCGCGGAGTCGCTGGAGCGCGTGGGTGTCCGCGTCCTTGGCACCGTCTTCAGCATGGCCCCGGTCCCCAAGGGCGGCCGCTACGGCCGCTACGGCACCCACGGGCAGTACGGCGAGCTGCCCGCTCCGCGCATGGCGACGCCGCAGAAGGAGGCCGCCGTGTCGTCGGTGACGCGTCACGCGGGTGGGAAGTGACCCGGGTCCTGTTCGTCTGCACGGGCAACGTGCACCGCTCGCCGCTCGCCGAGCGGCTGCTGGTGGCCAGGCTCCCGCCCGGCTCGGCGGTGCGGCCGGAGAGCGCCGGCACCGAGGCCCGGCCCCGGCCCGGCATGGAGAGCGTTACCAGGGCGGTGCTGGAGGAGCGGGGCGGTGACGGCTCCGGCTTCGCGGCCCGGCCGCTCACCGCGCAGCTCGTCGCGGGTGCGGCACTGGTCCTCGGGCTCGCGCGCGAGCACCGGGAGGCGGCCGTGCGTCTGGCGCCGGCGGCGATGCGGCGCTGCTTCACGCTGAGGGAGTTCGTGCGCCTCGCGGCCCAGGGCGCCGACGAGGAGCTGGAGGCGAAGGGGCCGCGGTGCAGTCGGCGCACCCTTGACAGTGTGGTGGCGGCCGCATCCGCCTGCCGGGGTGCGGCCTCTCCGATCCCGCCGGAAGAGGACGACATCGAGGATCCTTGGGGGAGGCCCCGGCGTGTGCTGTACGGGTGCGCCCAGGAGATCGACGGGGCGGTGAGCAGGCTCGCTCGGCTGCTGGACCGCGGTCAGGAGGGGTGAGCGGGGCAGGATCCCCGGCCGACACCCAGGGTGCTTTCGTGGTTGCCGTGTGGCGCCGGATGAAAGTTGAGTCGGCCTGACTCAGGTCTGTTGACGCCGCGCGGGTCCCTCGTGCATCCTTGAGCCTGTTGCACTCAAGTCAGCTGGAGGAATCGAAATGGCACGTGCGGTCGGCATCGACCTGGGCACGACTAACTCCGTCGTCAGCGTTCTGGAAGGCGGCGAGCCCACCGTCATCACCAACGCCGAGGGCGCCAGGACCACGCCGTCCGTCGTCGCCTTCGCGAAGAACGGTGAGGTGCTCGTCGGCGAGGTCGCCAAGCGCCAGGCGGTCACCAACGTCGACAGGACTGTCCGGTCGGTCAAGCGCCACATGGGCACCGACTGGAAGATCAACCTGGACGGCAAGGACTTCAACCCGCAGCAGATGAGCGCCTTCATCCTGCAGAAGCTGAAGCGGGACGCCGAGGCCTACCTGGGCGAGAAGGTGACCGACGCGGTCATCACCGTCCCGGCCTACTTCAACGACTCCGAGCGCCAGGCCACCAAGGAGGCCGGTGAGATCGCGGGTCTGAACGTCCTGCGCATCGTCAACGAGCCCACCGCGGCCGCGCTCGCCTACGGCCTCGACAAGGACGACCAGACGATCCTCGTCTTCGACCTCGGTGGCGGCACCTTCGACGTGTCCCTGCTGGAGATCGGTGACGGCGTCGTCGAGGTGAAGGCCACCAACGGTGACAACCACCTCGGTGGTGACGACTGGGACCAGCGGGTCGTCGACTACCTGGTCAAGCAGTTCCAGTCCGGTCACGGCGTGGACCTCTCCAAGGACAAGATGGCGCTCCAGCGTCTGCGTGAGGCCGCGGAGAAGGCCAAGATCGAGCTGTCCTCGTCCACCGAGACCTCGATCAACCTGCCCTACATCACCGCCTCCGCCGAGGGCCCGCTGCACCTGGACGAGAAGCTCACCCGGGCGCAGTTCCAGCAGCTGACGGCGGACCTCCTGGAGCGTTGCAAGACGCCGTTCCACAACGTCATCAAGGACGCCGGCGTCTCCGTCAACGAGATCGACCACATCGTCCTCGTGGGTGGCTCGACCCGTATGCCCGCCGTCGCCGAGCTCGTCAAGGAGCTGACCGGCGGCAAGGAGGCCAACAAGGGTGTGAACCCGGACGAGGTCGTCGCCATCGGCGCCTCGCTGCAGGCCGGTGTCCTCAAGGGTGAGGTCAAGGACGTCCTGCTGCTCGACGTCACCCCGCTGTCCCTCGGTATCGAGACCAAG
>NZ_JBSFLQ010000044.1:0-56977 GCF_053599115.1 Streptomyces sp. NPDC001020
CCTCCGCCGACTGATCAACCTCGGACTCACCCGCGCAGGCAGCACCTGGACGATCAGCGCGGCCACCGCATAGACCGAGGGGCCGCCCGGCCTGCGGCCGGACAGCCCCTCAACGAGGTCTTCATGAGTCTTCTAGTCCCATACCACGGACCACACCGTCGCGCCGTGCGGTACCTCCGGAACATCACGGTAGACATCCACTAGCTGCGGGATCACACCGCTGCTCTCGAGCCCCTCGATCCACGCGGCACAGACACTCTGATCCGCCATGACACAGATAGCGACGGCCTCCCCGGCCAGCTCCTCCGTCTCCAACGTCTCCGGGTGCAGTTGTACCCGGACCCAGGCAACGCCCTCGTGTCTCTCGACAGCGCGAAGGCGTTCGGCCAGTGCCGCAAGAGCAGGCCTCCCATAGCCCCACTGGTTCGGCGCAATGCATCCCTCGTTGTCGTTGCCGTCGAAGAACTCGTCCAGGGTGAGCAACGGCATCACGCCATCGTCACCAGCACGGTTGACCACTTGTTCGACTGAGATCACGGTCGAGAGCCCCTCCGATCGCCTCCATGGACCCCGCAGGCGCCGCAGCAGCGAGGCGGAGAGAATCCCGGCCGCCGCAACAGGGATCCTCCGGGACCCCATCGCAATCATCCGCCGTCCGGTCGGCCCGGACGACCGGACGCTCGGGACGCCACCAGGCCGGAACCGCGACTCCACGCCGTTCAAAATCCGCGGTCCGCCACCGCCACCACAACCCATCCGTTCCGGCCACACCGACAGACACAGTATTGGAGGAGATTCCAACCGTGGAAGAGCATAAAACCTTGGGGTTCTGTAAAGTCGCCCTGTGGCAGCGAACGAGACCTCACGAACGGCCCGCCGGGCCGCCGCGACGCGGCAGTCGATCATCGAAGCGGCGGAGGCGATCCTCGTCGCGGGCGGGCCCACGGCCCTGACCCTGGAAGCCGTCGCCGAACGCGCCGACGTGGCCGTGCAGACGGTCTACAACCGGGTGGGCGGAAGATCCGCGGTCCTCGTCGCGGTGGCCGAGTGGGCCTTCCGGGAGAACCGGGAGTACATGGACGCCGCGTACGCCACCCCCGGCACCCCGCGCGAACGCATCCTGCTGGCCGCCGACGCCTACGCGCGTTTCGCCCTGGAACGCCCGCACCACTTCCGACTGCTTGCCGAACCCCCCGCCGACGCCGGGTCACTGAAGAGCATCGCCGACCTCGTTGACGAACAGAACGCCAAACTCACCGCCGCACTGCGCGACGGTATCGCCGACGGCTCCTTCAACCCCGACCTGGACCCCAGAGCCACAGCCTACGCCCTGTGGGCCGCCATGAACGGCATCCTCGCCCTGAGCTGGCGCGCCGACCGCCTCCACGTCGACCCGCAGGACATGGGCCCCGTACTCGACACCATCCTCACCGTGATCACCCGCGGTCTTGACGCCAGGACCTGACCCTGCCCATGCACCAGTCACGTGTTCCGGGGTGCGTACCTTCGCGAAGACTCCGGCGTTGAATGCGAGGTACGGGGACGACTCCATCAGCATCTCGTCGGCCGAGGACTGCCTTTGGAGGGCATCGGACGGCATCAGATGACGGTTCAGTCGTCGACCGCCGTCAAGGTCCTGGTCGTAGTGCGCTCGCCCTCGCGCTGCTCTGCAGACTTTCGTGGACGGGACAGGTCGGCAGGTTGTCGGGGGAGAAGCTGCAGGCGGAGTACGGCGTCCCTCGGGTCTACCGCTTGGTGGCCCCGTCGTCTCGCGTAGCTGCCTTGACTGCCCCAACTCGTAGGCCGATGTTGGAGAGTTCTGGCAGTGTTCCGCACGACGCGCTCTCCTCGCCTTGAACCGCGTCAGTTCCGGTCGGCTCGGCAGCCGCACGGCCTGTGTCGTCCGTGTCGGGCAACACATAGCCCTCGGATTCGTCCCACGGGAGGTCCACGTCGTCCAGGTGCACGTGCCATTCGCCGTCGAGGGCGCGGCGCAGCCGGGTGAGGGAGCCCAGGATGTGGGTGATCACCGGAAGCAACCGGTCGAGATCGAGCGGCAGTTTGCTGGATCCGGCGAGGATCTCATCCGGGGCGCTTCTGTCTGCACCGTAGAGGAACAGTTGTTCTTCGTCCGCATACGGGAACGAGGCTGCATGGGCGGCGACGACGCGCTGGATGGCGGCCGTCTCGACCTCGGTCAGCGGCTCCGCCCGGCTCGCCTGGTAGTAGAGGGAGATACTCATGGCGCGAGCGTACGGTCGGGGTGTGACAGCACGTTCTGGGGACGAGAGGCCGAAGCGGCCGCCGTATGGTCGCCTGGCGCACGCGTCGCGGTAGTGGCGGGTCATGACGACGTCATCCATCGAAGGACGACCAGTCGATGCCCAACTCACCGAACGGCCGCAGCGCACCGCGGTGCCGTGCGCCGATCGTGATCTCGAACATGCCGTCGCCCAGGTCACTGGCGCATGCGATGAGGCCGGGAGCGACGTGGAACGTCGTCGGGTCGGCCGGCCACTGCCACGGCCGGAGCGGCACGGGACGCAACCGGTCGGTGAGGTCCCGCACGAGCGGCTCTGGCACCGGCGTGTACCAGGCTTGGGCTTGGTACGGTGCTCCGGTCATCGCCTCGAACAACGAGAACTGCATCAGGAAGCCACTGAGCGGCTCGCGTTCGGCGCTGTCCTCCGCCGCTGTCAGCCAGACGACCGGGTCGGTCTCGGCCGGGTCCAGCTCCCAGTGGAAGCAGAGTTGGTTCTCCTCGCCGAAGACGACCCGTCGCGGATCCACGCCCGAGCGCAGCTCGGTGGCCGGCAGGATCCGGTTCTGCCTGCCCAGCATCTCGGGCCGCTGGTAGGCGAGCTGGTAGAACTCCCGCAGGGCACGCGGCAGGTCGGCGGGCACCGCACCGGGTACGGCCGGGGCGAGACCCGGCCGCGGGTACCAGCCCGTGGCAAAGTGTCCCAGCGCCCTGACACGATCCTCCCCCAGCCGCGTGAGCCAGTCCAGGCTCGGCGTTTGCGGTGACGGACCGGTCGGCCGCACCTCCTCCAGGACCTCGGGCGCAAGCGGGGGCTCGATCCTCAGGTCGCACTGGAGCAGTTCACCGTCGGCACAGGACGAATAAACCGGCCGGCCCACGCCCAGATAGCGGCAGCCCCCGAAGACACGCACGAAAAGATGTACGGGGAGGGGACCGTCCAACTCCTCCACCAGCCGTGCTCGCACCACGGCCGACGCCGGGCCCATCAGCCGGAACAGCTCACCGCTCCACACCCCGCTCACCCCCAGCTCGTCCACGGCGTCGGAAAGAATCACCGACGCGTCGGCGCCGATCACCACCCGGGCGCCGCCCGCCATCGACGAACGCGCATGGATTCCGGCGAGTGAGCACGCAGCCTCCTCGCCCACTATGTCCAACTGTTCGATCACGTGTGGGTCCTCCGCTGCAACGACTCATCCACTGCCGCGGGCTCCTGCCCCGCCGGACATGGGCCAGAACCCCAAGATTTTCATGAGTCTTCTAGGCCGCGCCCGGTACCTTGCGTGTGAACATGAACTCCTCCAAGGCCGCCACGAGTGCGGGGCGACTCCGCGTCGTCCAGGTGCCGAGCAGGACCCCAGCACCCACCCCGCCGTCCCTACGTCGATCCAGGCACAGGAAGTCCACGACGTAATACCCCTGAGGATCGCCTTCCGGCTCCCAGCGCGTGTCGAAGGACAGTCCCGTACCCGCGTGGTCAGCGCTGATCAGCACGGACCCGTACAGCCAGTCGATGGTGTCGGGCCCGGGGTCCACTTCGTAGAGGCCGTTCCAGCCCATCGTCCAGCCGGCGGGAACGCGCAGCGGCTGTATCTTCCGCCATGCCTCGCCCACCGTCATGAGGCGATATTGCCGCGCGGCGGTACGTCAGAGCCGTCCCTGAACAGGGGCTGCCCGGTGTGCAGCGCCCTCAGCCGGTCGGGGTCGAAACGGGCCCGCCAGGTGGACAGGCTCAGCACGGGGTCTCCTCTGCGGCGCGGTGTCCTCGTCTCCCTAGGATCTGCCGGGCCTCGGCGGCCCGGCCCGGGACGGGCGGCGATGACGGCGAGAACGGTGTCGCGGAGTTCTGGGGTTGGCGAGAGCTCGTGGTCGCGGTCTCCGCAAGCGGCCGGGCCAGTCGGATCCCTTGCGGCGACGGGGGTGGCGCCAGGTTCCTCCACATGGCTGGGGACCAGTCCCGGGTCGACTCTGGGGGCGTCGTCAGTCAACTCCTCGGGCGGGACGTACCGGTTGGCCATCACCGCGTTCAGCTCGTGGACCGGCTTTGCGGACCACGGCGGCGAGCAGGTCCTCGGGCGTGGTCGTGCGCCGAGCCGCGGTGATCGTCGCACAGCTCGCCTCGTCTTCGAGGGGCTTCGAGCGGGAATCACCGCAGGACATCGGCTTGCTGAGGATCGTAGACAATCGCACCCTTGATCTCACTCAGGTAGTCCATGAGCGAGATGATCTGGTCCGTGTACTCGCGGGCATCGTCGTCCCCGAAAACGACCCGGACCCGTCTTGTGGCAGCCGAGAGATCAATCGGTACCGATCCTCCGGTCATTGCGTGCACGAAGCGCGCATCCTCAGCGACAGTCTGGCTCTCTTCGTAAGCGACGCGCGTCAGCCATGCTCCCCATCTGAGGGCGAGCGTAGGGCCCTTGGAGAAGGGAAGCCGCTCCCACTGCAGCGTGAAGCCCGCTTCGTCTTCGAAGAGCTCGCGCAGGTCAGCGGCCAGTGACTCGTTCGACATCTCTGGGGCGTCGGGGCCGAGGAAGGCATGGAGTGCAAAAGTCATTGTCGCTGTTCAATCATCCGAGGGTGCTGGCACCAGGGCCGGCACGAGTTCGATCAGGCGCCGCACCGCTTGTGCGTACTCCGGCACCAGACCGGCCTCCCGTCCTCGGCCAACGCCCTGCTCTCGCCGAGTTCGGATCTTCACGAGAGGGATCCTACTTGTACCTCCCTCAATCATGGAATGCCTTCCAAAGTTGGGCTGACATCCATTACCGTGCACGTGGCTGGAACGTCCTCGGCGAAGAACCGAGCTGAACCAGCCACCCGTACACGAGCACAAGGATCGAAGGAACAGCCGTGCCCCTGCCCGACCGCCTCTCCGCCGAGATCGACGCCTTGTGCCGTCGCGGCGACACCCTGGCCGAAGAGGGGCGGCTCGACGAAGCCAAGGCGCTGTACGTGGAGGCCCTGCGACTGCTGCCGGATGATCCGAGTGACTGGGCGGCGGCGACCTGGATCTACGTGGCGATCGGTGACGTGCATTTTCGGCAGGGCGTCTTCGACAGGGCGTACCGGTGCTTCCACAACGCCGTCCGGTGCCCAGGCGGACTGGGCAACCCCTTCATCCATCTCCGTCTGGGCCAGAACGCCTTGGAACTCGGCGACCACGACCGAGCGGCGGATGAGTTGATGCGGGCCTACATGGGCGGCGGTCCTGACATCTTCGATGAGGACGACCCCAGGTATCTCGCCTTCCTGCGGACCCGCGCCGACCTCGATCATGACCGGAGTTCAGGATGAGCGCCGGGCGGGCCCGGGAGTACCGTCCCGGGGAAACACCCCCCGCACCCGGGAGCGAATCGCTGCTGACCATGCTGCTGCCTGCCGCACGTTCGGCCTTCACCCGCCTCGCGGAGGCGTTCGGCGGCACGGAGTGCTGCGGATACGCGCTGTACTCCGATGCGGCGGCGATGACGGTCTGCTGCGCGGTCAACACCCGGGACCATCTGGCCCGCAGCCAGGCCGCCGATCCGGACGACGCGGAGTACTACCGGTGGAGCCCGGCCGAATGGGCGCACGAGGGGGCGGGCCATGAGTACTTCACCGAGGTGAACCGGCACCTGCTCACACGCTCCATGAGTCTCGGCAGCCTGGATCTGTGCCAGTGGCGCGAGAGTGCGTACGAGGCGTGCGTGGTGACGTTGGAGACACTGTTGGCGGAGAACATCCTTGAGCGGGACGACGACACCGTCGTGGTATTCGCCGTCTCCGACCACACGGACGCGGAACGGGAGGCGGACTGGATCCGCCGTCTCAACCCGCCACACCAGACCCAATGGGTGTTCTGATCGACTACTTCCGCGCACCTGACGCCGCATCCGTTGTCCGAGCGCTCAAACAGACAGATGGCGAGTCCCCACTCGGCACAGAGCACCGTGTCTTCGACGGAGTCGAGGCCAAAGGGGTGGATCCGACCGTTGTCCTGGCGATGCTGATCGCTGCCATTCGGCAGGTTGCGTGGCAGGTGGACCTGGTCGAGGAGGCCACCGTGTGGCCGGCCTCCCCGGTCCCAGGCCCGGAGGACACCGAGGACGAGGCCAGCCCCTGGCTGACGGGACCGTGGGTGTCCGAACTCCGTCCTCCGGTACGGGACACCCTGGCGGCGGTGAGCGACCTCGAAGTGCCGGCCATCACTGCCGCATGGGTACAAGCGGAGGAACTGCACGGAGCGCGCGCCGAGGACATGCAACCGGTAGCCGAGGAACTCATCCAACTCGCCAGGCGGGCTCGCGAAGCCGACGAGCAGCTCTACTGCTGGCAATGTCTGTGAGGAGGTCCGGCTGCCCGTCCGTGCCTGTTTCTGAACTCCCCCTCCGGTGTGGGCCTGTTGGGCTGGCTCTATTCGCGAGCTGGAGGCTCTGGCGCTGATCTTGGGAAGCGGCCGAGGAGGGTGATCAAGCCGGTCGTCGCATGAAGCGGCGTTGTCGGGTTGTGGACCAAGATGCACCCTGCAAGCCCCGGACAGGGCATACCACGATGAGCCCATGAGTGATGAGAGCCGCGGTTTTGCTTGGCGTCGCACGTCCACCTAACCCGCTGATCTTGGTTCGTTTCCCAAGACGGCAGGGCAGCCTAGGCGGAGGCTTCGGGAAGAACATCGGCGCAGTGGTGTCGCGCACCCAGATCCGCCGCACGAGAACTGACCACACGTGATGGACAGGAGATGAGGGGCGATGACGAGTTCAACGGCGATGCTGCAGGGCGGCCCGACCCGGAACGGGGTCTACCCCGAGGGGACAGTCCCCCAGGATTTCCGGCCCTGGCAGTTCCGGGCCGGAAGACACAAGGACCTTCAGCCTCCGACCGTCTGTGACGGCACGGTGTACGTCTGCTCCCAGGACGGCGTCTGCTACGCACTGTCCGCTGCGACGGGAACCGTGCGCTGGAGCACCGCGATCGGAGAGCGTATGGGCTACACCCCCTCTCCCGTGGTCTGTGACGGCATTGTCTGTGTCACCGACCAAATAGGGAGGCTGTACGCGCTCGGTGCCGAGGACGGTCGGGAGCGCTGGCGCTACCGCTGTGACGGTCGGGTACGACTCGTGGCTGACAACGGTGTGGTGTACGGGGTGGACTCCGCCTGGTTGTACAACCGCGGCGCCAACCCTTCGAAGTTGTTCGCGTTGGACCTCGGCAGCGGTGAACTTCTCTGGAGAACCGACGTCTTCGACCGTTCCCGGACCCATCCTGCCCTCGCCGACGGACGGATCTTCCTCACCAGTGATGTCGGCGACCTGACCGCATTCGACGCCGCCACGGGCGACCGCCTGTGGCGGGTAGAGTGCGACAGCGGTTTCGTGAATGCGTCCAATACCCCATGCGTCGGGGACGGAGTCGTCTACGCCGCCGTCCAGTCGGAGCTGTTCGCGCATGCCGCGGAAGACGGCGAGGTCCTGTGGGCCCAGGCATACGAGGGACTCATTCTGGAAAGTGCCTCGGTTCTGGGCGACACTGTGTACTTCAGCACGAGAAAGCCACAGTACTCCCGGACGCGCAGGTGTGCCTCCTACGCCGTCGACGCCGCCAGCGGCGAAATCTGCTGGCAGTCGGCCAACCCCAATGGCGCCTCGGCTGTCGCCCTCAGCGGCACCTCGGGCTGGCTTATCTCCGGCCGGGACATGAATTACCTGTATGCCATCGATCTAGCCACCGGCATCCGGCGTTGGAAGCGATACCTGGGCTCCCTGGGCGGCAGTGTCCCCGTCCTTTGGAACGGCATCGCCTTTATCCAGACCCACGTGGACAGGCTGAAAGCCATCGACGCGCGGACCGGACAGATGCCGTCCCGTTTCGCACCCTTTTCTCATATCTTGGGTGGTCGGTGACTGGGGCCGTGAGTTGGCGGTGGGACAGTGGTCTTCCCGGGGGCGGGTCAGGGGCAAGCAGAGCACGCTGTCCTTGGAACCGGTCAGTCACGGACCAGTTCGCGGGGTGCCCAGCAGGATGCTTTCAACGGCATGCCCGTGCCCGCACACCGCGTCCGCCACTGCCGGTGCGACATGGCCGAAGGGCACGAGGCCACAACCGAGCTGAGCCGCGGACCCGACCGCCGGCCGACCGCCGGCCGACCGCCGTCAACGACGCGGCAGCCATAGCGAGTGGCATGTCGAGTGCACGCACGCCTGGCAGAATGCCTTCCACCGCCTTGCCCGCTGCTACGAGCGGCGCACCACCGTCATCGATGCCTTCTTCGACCTCGCAGACGCAATTATCACTGTCCGTAGCCTGATCCGATGAGCCTGGACCACCCACCGCTGGGACGACCGCCCGAAACGCCGCCCAGGAGTGCCCGCCTATCCGCGCGGGCTCGGCAATGTGTATCCCGGCAGCCGTATCTGGCGTGAATACACGGGTGGAGTGCCTTCTGTGGGGGCGGGCTCCTCGTAACACTCGAGAAGCAGGTCGCCACACAGGTCGCCCAGCTCGTTCGGCGCTTCCTCCAGCAAGGCGTGGGCCCATGCCTCGAGGGACGCGTTCTTCAGCGCATCGTTCGGAACCTGGTGGACCGGCTTGGGGCCCATCACCTCCCACCCCGACGAACCGTCTGCACGGAACAGCAGCCGCCACCAATACGGCTGCCAGTAGGGCTTCTTCAACGAGGACCAACTCCCCAGTACCGTTGCGGACGGTGGCTGCTTGGTCGTGGTGGCCGCCATGCCTGGTGACGCTTCCATCGACCTGGGGGTGCGGGCTGGTGGTTCAGCCCGCCGTGACGGCGTGGCGCAACGCCTGTACTGCTTCACCAGCTGATGCGAGGTGAGGGATTGCGGCGGTCGAGAGTAGGTGTGTGCGTTCGCCCGGGGGGTTCGGCATCGTCGCCTTGTCGTCCGCTTCGGCGGGTGCGGGCCCGCACGCCGCTGGGCCCGCCATCTTGCTGCCGCCGGTGACACATGCTGTCCGGTGCCAGACGGTCACGGCCACCGTATCAGTGCCGTATGGCACGGCGGCATCGGTGCGGGCAGGCCCAGCGTGGTCTGTGAGGTCAGCGGGGGGACAAACAGGCGAGTTCCCCGCCGAATCCGACCAACAATTCTCCGCCCGGCGCCACCGCCACCACCAGGACAAGCTCCGGGAAGGGCAGGGTCGCGACCTGTTCGCCGGTAATCAGGTCCCACATTCGCACCGTCTCAACCCAGCTGCCGGTGACGGCGACGGCGACGGGGCGGCCGTCCACCACAGCCGCCGCCACCGCCTCCACCTCGCGGGTGTGGCCGGTCAGGGGTTCGCCGATCGGCTGGCCGGTGGTCAGGTCCCAGACCCGCACCGTGTGATCGTGGCTGCCGGTGACGGCGACGGGGTGGCCGTCCACCACAGCCGTCGCCACCGCCCACACCCCCCGGGTATGACTGGTCAGGGTGTGTCTGAGCTGCGGGGTGACCATGCCGCCCGTGGCCCAGTCCACCCCCCAACGTGCCGCCGGCTCGCCCTCCACCGGCACAGCCGTGATCCGCGCCGCCAGCCCGCGGTCCCCGTACCGGGCCGCGTCCAACGCCAGCAGCTGCCGCCGCACGCCAGCCTCCGCATCCCGGTGCAGATGCGCCGATGCCCGGTACACCGCCGCCGCCAGCTCCTCCTCCCGGCCCGCCGCCCCGTCCAGCGCGGACAGGACCCGTCCCGGGACGGTGTTCATGCGGCGGTGAACTGAAGAGCTGTGGACGACGGTGACGCCGCAGGTCGGTCGGTGCGCATGCGGGCGGCGCTCTCAGCTGAGTGCGGGGCCGATGGGGGCGCCGCTGGAGGCGCGGGTGACGAGTTGGGGGCTCAGGTGCTGGGAGGTGGCGGGTTCACCGGCGATGCGGTGCAGGAGTTGGCGTACGGCGGTGCGGCCGAGTTCGGCCATGGGTGAGTGGACGCTGGTCAGCGGTATGGGGAGTTCGGCGGCGAGGGGGGTGTCGTTGAGGCCGACCAGGGCGAAGTCACTGCCCGGGCGTAGGCCCAGGTCGCGGGCGGCGCCCATGGCGCCGAGGGCGGCGAGGTCGTTGACCGCGAAGAGCGCGGTGGGCCTGTCGGGGAGGGTGAGCAGGTCCATTGCGGCCTGGCGTCCGCCGGTGATGTCGAAGAGCGGGTTGGCTGACAGCGGTCAGTTCCGGCCAGGTGACCATCTTGCGCTGCCCGGCGGTGAGGACGAGACCATCAAGCGGCCAAGTGACCGAAGGGTCTCTCCGCATGGGTCCGCGCACCTGACCGCTGCACTCACGGCGGTCGAGCGCTGGCTGCGTCGCACGTACCAACTGGTTCCGGCCGACCGGGAGTCAGAGGCGCTAGACCTGGAAATCAGCATCAACCGCTTCCTGGATGAAGCCTCCTGAATCTGACCAGTGGCTCGGCAAGTAGGCACCAGCACCTCCTCGGGCGTGCCCTCCGTCACGCCCTCGGTACCTGATCCCCTACTCGAACATTGCGACCCAGGGCTTCCGTGAGCTTCAGGAGGGTCACTGGGGCTCCCTCGATGTCGCGCAGGGCCAGAAGGGCCCGCAGGCGGAGAACATCGTCCCCGCCTGATCGCCAGAGGCGTATCTGCTCACCGGGGTCCGCACCGTCATGGTGCGGACCCCCGTGACCTCTGGCGGGTCGGCGAGCTACTGCTTTCGTTCGCGCAGCATGCGCAGGGTGTGTGGCGCGTTCGCGTGATCCTGGAAGCGCGCTCGGAGGCGTACAGCTCGTAGAAGACTCGGGTGTATGCGCCCTGAGATCAGCCGAGACCACGATGGGCGGCCCACAACGCCCCGGCACGGCTGGCAGCGTCGGAGACCAGGGCCGCGAGTTCGGGTTTATCGGGGACAGGGAACGAGACGTATGCGCCCCGACCGCCACCGACTGGTCTGCCATAGGCCTTCACGGCGAGGTGACCGTCCGGGAGAAGCCGGACGTTGAGTGTGGTCAGCGTGAACGCTTCACCGCGTCGAGTATCCGTCCAGCGGAGCGCCTGCGGGATCGTGACATTGATCGCCAGAGCACTTACTTCCAGGTCGCTGCTCATGGACGGATGATCTCACGCGAGTTGCCGCAGGACTCAGTGTGCGGAAGGCTACCGCTCGCTGCGGCCCCTCAGCCCCGGATCAGCCCCGGATCGCGGCCTGGTACGCCGCCAGTGCCGCGGCGTCGTCGATGCTGCCGTGGTGGTGGAACTGGCTCCAACGGCCGTTCTCGTAGCGGAAGTAGCGGCTGGTGCGGATCGACAGCGGTACGGCCTCGCCACCGTTCACCGCGTACTCTCCCCTCTCGCGTCCGGCGAACACGGCGTGGGTGTCGTCGGCGTACTCGACCACGTCGCCGAAGGTGACAGTGACCCGGGCGGGGCCGTGGAAGACCTGGGCGTACAGCGCGGTGATCGCGTCGCCGCCGCGCAGGATGCCGCCGAGCGGGTTGTTGAGCTGCGCCAGCGGATCCTTGGTCCACACCTGGGAGAAGACGTCGAGATCACGGTTGTTGAAGGAGAAGTAGAACGTCTCCAGCGCGGCCAGCGCGCCGTCGATGCCGGGAGAGACCGCTTCGTCGATCCGGTTGCGGGAACCGGGGCCGAAGGAGATGTCGAGCTGCCGTGCCATGAAAACCCCTAAAGTGTTCGATGGAGGTCGACCACATGAGTGTACGACAATCATCGAACAGTGCGCGGGCTCGTGGCCTGACTCACACGCATCCGCGCGACGTGCCCTTGCAGGACGCGCTGACCGCGGTCGCGGATCCCGTACGGCGCGCGATCGTACGGGAGTTGGCCGGGCTGCCGGACTGGACGAAGGCGTGCGGCACCTTCGACCTGCCGGTCACCAAGGCCACCCGGAGCCACCACTTCGCGGTGTTGCGCGCCGCCGGGGTCATCGAGCAACGCGACGAGGGCCCGCGCCGCCTCAACCGCCTGCGTCGCCCGGAGTTCGACGCGGCGTTCCCCGGCCTGCTCGACCTGGTGATCGCCGAGCGGCTCGAAGAGGGGAGTCCGCGGGACTGATGCTTGGCGCGCCTTCGGTGTGACCCTGGCCGAAGGCGCCACGCCTGCTTGCGCAGCCCGCTCACCGTCAACCGGCCCATGCGGCCCCGCAGTTCGGAGCGATGCGACCGTCCGCCAGTCACCGACCCACCGGTCGCCACCGCCTCGGCCGCTCCGGGGAGCGCCTCGCTCATCCGGCCACCGCGGTTCTCGCCTCCTTCGACCTGAAGAAGCACTCGGGTGCGTGTCTCTGACGGCGAGCCGTCAGACGATGTCGAGCACATCCGCCACGGGCCGGCGCGGAGTCGTGGGGCCCTCGGGGCCGTATCCGAGACGGATCACCATCTGTACGTGCCCCATGGCCGACACCGGGTCACGCACCGCCCACCGGAGTTCGGGCCATTCGAGGGGCTGGGAGGCCAGGGACGCGACGAGGCCGTCCAAGGTGGCCTGGAGCAGAACACGCTCCAGCGCCTGGCCGGCCCGCAGCCAGTCCAGGGGCCGGTCACTCTCCGTACCCAGCAGGGCGATGTGGGGCCGTTTCTCGAAGGATGCCCAGCCGCGACCGGGTATCGTCCGACCGACGGCGAAGTCGCGTACGGGGGAGCTGGCTCCCCACTGGACGGGTCCGAAGGCTTCGACGGGGATCCCGTCCGAAGCCTTCGCCTCGCCGACGAGATCCGTACGGGCCCAGCGGATTGTCTCGCCGCGTAGACCGGGGTCTTGCGCCTCCTGGCCTTCGGCGTCGTGCACCAGGTCCAGTACCGACTGCACATGCCAGGCATCAGGGAACACCAACCGGGCACCTTCGAGGTCGGCCGCTGCGCACAGCCCGTCTGTCAGGTCGGTCGGTATGTCGTCCTCACGGAACGGAGCCCGGCTGGTATGACGTCGGTGGATTGCCGGGTAGAGAAGAGCGAGAGCGTCGTCGAGGTGTGGGGTGCGGGTGAACTCCACTCTGGCGAGCAGTTCGGGATCGGCCATGTCAGGCAGAAGCCGGGTGGCGGGCTGCCAGCCCGCTGCTGTCGCTGCCACCCTCAGGTTGAACAGTGCGGCGCCACAACCCAGATGCAGGCCGCGCCCGTCAGGGTCGCTCTTCGGGAGCGTGCGTTCGGGGTCGGCGTACAGCTGCAGGATGCCGTCGTCCCGCAAGAAGCGGAACTTCCAGGGCTGTGCGTTGAGCAGTGACGGGGCCGCCGTGGCGTCCTCGACGAACGCGGTGACGGTGGACGCGTCCAGGGGTGGTGCGGTCACCGGTACCTCCCTTCGTGCCGGCCGGTCGCTGCCTTGTCGTGGTCGGCTCGAGCGCTCTCGTACGCCGTCCCCTTCATGCCGCTGATGAGGCGAACGGTCACGCTCTCAGACTGGGAGGCGCGCGGCGCGCAATGACAGGGGCCGCTCGTACCTCACCGGGGGCCGAATGGACCCTCGTCGGGGCGGGCGCCGTCATCGAAAGCCCGGGTCGGTCGTCGCGGGCGTGTACCAGGTGGACACGCACTCGGCTGCCGACTGCGATACAGCTTGGGGCCTAATGGCCCCCACAAAGGAAGGATCGCCCCTCGCTCCGTCCGCTGACGAGCGTGATGGTGGCAGTGGGACCTGCTGCGGGTAC
Source organism: Streptomyces sp. NPDC001020 (assembly GCF_053599115.1). Lineage (NCBI taxonomy): Bacteria > Bacillati > Actinomycetota > Actinomycetes > Kitasatosporales > Streptomycetaceae > Streptomyces > Streptomyces sp. NPDC001020. The sequence continues at coordinate 13,858 of NZ_JBSFLQ010000044.1, forward strand.
CCGCAGTGACGAAAGGCGGTAGGGATCATGGAACTGCCCCTGCTCGTAGGCGTCGACGGATCTGAATCCAGCCTTCAGGCGGTGGATTGGGCGACTGACGAGGCGGCACGCCACGGACTGCCGCTGCGGCTGGTACACGCGTCTTTGTGGGAGCGTTACGAGCACTTCGCGCCCTCGGGCGCCCTGCAGCGCCCCTCGCATCAGACGATGGAGGAGTACATCATCGGAACCGCTGCGGAACGTGTTCGGCGCCGCAACCCGGAGGTGAAGGTCACTGCGGATGTTCTGGCCGACGACCCGGTGCACGCGCTGCTGCATGAGGGCCACAACGCCACGGCCGTGGTGACGGGATCCCGCGGCCGTGGCGAGCTGAAAGGGATGCTCCTGGGCTCGGTCAGCCTTGCCGTGGCGGGCCGCGCCTCCGGGCCGGTGATCGTGGTCCGCGGGGACAAGGCGGGACTGGAGAGCACACACGAGCGCATCATGCTCGGCGCAGGCGAACCCGGCACGAGTGGCATGGCAGCCCGTTTCGCCCTGCGTGAGGCCGAGACGCGACGCTGCCCTCTGGACGTCGTCCGTGTCTGGCGCCGACCCGCACACCAGCCCCTGGAGCACCCTTTGCTGGCCGGAGATCCGGCGCTCTATTACGAGGAGCGGGCGTCCACACTGATCGATGCTCTGCTACAGGACGCCATGGTTGACCATCCGGCCGTCCGGGTGAACCGCTCCACGGTCGAGGGAGTGGCCGACAAGGTTCTGCTGCAGCGTTCGGCCTCTGCGGACCTCCTGATCATCGGTGTGCGCGTGCGGCGCACTCATGACCACGGAGAACTCCAACTGGGGCGGGCGGCACACACGTTGCTGCATCATGCCAAGTGCCCGGTGGTAGTCGTACCGGAACTGCCAGGCATGACGGAGCCCATTTGATCCGTAACTGTCGGCTCAGCCTCATGTTCCGGTGGGAGGAGGCCTGGTGTCGTCGGTCTGGTAGGTGATGTGCTCGGAGACCGAGACCACGCCGTCCACGCTCCGGCACAGCCGCTCGATGACGGGGATCAGGCTTCTGAACTCGACGGATCCGCCGAGGGTGGCCTGCCCTTCACGCACCTCGACCGTCACCTCCGAGGGCGTCAGGCCCATCGTGCGGTGCAACAGATCTTCGGTGATCTCTTCGCGGATGGCATCGTCACGGCGCAGAAAGATCCGCAGCAGGTCGGCGCGGCTGACGATGCCCTGCAGTCTGTCCGCCTCGTCCACCACAGGCAGTCGCTTGACGTGGTGGACCTCCATCAGGCGGGCCGCCTCGACCACGTTCCACTCCGGACGCGCGCACACCGCGGGAGCCGACATCAGTTCCTCGGCTCTGGCTCCCTCGGCCTTGGCCCGCTCCCACGCCTCCAGATGCGGAATCGGTGTCCGGCCGGACGGGTCGGTCTGGTCCGTGCACTTGCGCAGCAGGTCGGCTTCGGACACCACGCCCATGGGACGGTCCAGTTCGTCCACCACGGGTACGGCAGTGACATCGTTCTCCGCCAGTAGCCTGGCGATCTCCTTGAACGGCATGTCACGCCGCGCCCGCACGACGTCTCGGGTCATGAGCTCTTCGACGGTTCTGTGGTGCACGTCCGCGCTCCCTTCCGGTCGTGACAGCCGGTAGTGGTCACGCGTCCGCTGTGTCGGGAACATGTCGCTACGGGTGGGCCGCCTGGCCCGTTCTGGAGGCCGGTGGTCCCGAGATCTCCCCGTCCGGGCCGAACCAACCCCCTGGGCCTGGGGCCGCCACCGCATGCGTCGGCATATCGCGCGTGGCACGTTGGGTACAGCACGATTGTGCGGGAAGGGCGGCGATCATGCGAGCTCACCTCGGCGATCAACTCGTCATCGAAGGTCCGACGACCGGCGCCACCAGGCGCGACGGCGAGATCGTCGGACTCCACCACGCGGATGGGACGCCTCCCTATGACGTGCGCTGGTCGGACACGGGCGAGGTGACCCTGGTGTTCCCGGGGCCCGACGCGCACCTGCGTCATGTCGGGCACGAGCCCGTGAGCAACCACGAGGCAGAAGGTGCGGTATCCGGCGCGACCTCGCTTGCCGGGGTACCCAACCCCGGCGACATCGGCAGGCGCGTGGCCGCCGAACGCAAGCGACAGGGCCTGAGCCGGGGAGAAGCCGCCCGCCGCGCCGTCATGGCGCCGGAGTACCTCGCATACCTCGAAGAACATCCAGCCGAGCCGAGCACGGCAACTCTCATCCGCCTGGCCGACGCGCTCGGCACCAGCGTCGAGGCCCTGTGCGGGGGTGGCATCGATCTGCCGCCGGGCCAGGGCCACGCGCTCCTGCACCCTCGGCTACGGGACCTCAGCCCCGACGAATGCCGCGCCCTGCTGTCCACACATGGTGTGGGGCGCGTCGCGGTGTCGACCCCCGATGGCCCGGCGGTCGTCCCGGTGAACTACGAGGTCATCGATGACGCGATCGTTTACCGGACCATGCCTGACACCGTGCCCGCAGCGGCCGTGGGAATGGAGGTCGCCTTTGAGGTCGACCATGTGGACGAGGCCATGAGCCGTGGCTGGAGCGTGCTCGTCGTCGGTACCGCGCGGGTTGTCACGGAGCCCGACGCCGTGCGGCGGCTCGCCGAGCATGTCCACACCGAGCCGTGGGCCGGCGGCGTACGTGAGATGTGGGTGTCGATCCAGCCCAGGCGTCTCACAGGTCGCCGTATCGAGCCCGCTGATCGGTGAGGCTGACCACGGTCTGCCGTTCAACCGGTGTGCATTCCGCGACCAGGACCTCGGGGCAACCTCCGCACACGCCTGCTCGCGGCCGACGAGCACCCACCAGCCGCGCTGAGGGTCCCGTCACCGAGTGCCTTCGGGTCCTGCCGGTGCTCCGGTCTCGCCGGTGACGTGGGGCTCGACGCCCACCACGCCCTCCACGGCGCGGATGAGGCGTGCGGCAACCGAGATGAGCGAGGTGTCCTGGACCGTTCCGCGGAGCGTGACGACTCCCTCGTGCACGTTCACGTGGATGGTGTGGCTGAGGGCGGGGAACAGGTAGGACACCACCGTGCGGCGCACCTCCTCCTCGATGTCCTTGTCCGGCCGCAGGAAGACCTTCAGTAGATCGCCACGGCTGACGATGCCCTTGAGTATGTCCTCGTCGTCCACTACCGGAAGACGCTTGACGTGCCTCACCGCCATGATCCGGGCTGCCTGGGCCAGTGTGACGTCGGGATGCACCGTGATGGCGGGCGAGCTCATGACCTCTTCGGCGGTCACCGCTGACGCCTTCGCGACGTCGGACAGGCGTTGAGGCTGCTCGTGCAGCGTCAGATCGCGGTCGTGGAACTCCTCCTTCGGTAGCAGGTCGGCCTGCGAGACCACACCGATGACGCGCCCATCAGCCTCCAGGACCGGTAGGGCGCTGACCTTCCACTGCCCCATGGTCCGGACGATCTCCTTGAAGGGTGCGTCGCGTCTGACCGCGACCACCTGCCAGGTCATCACATCGCTCACGATGTGCGGAGTCTCGGGCATGTCGGACCTCCTCCCGTCGGACGGTGGCGACTGGTGGCTCTGTGGCGGGCATGGCCCGTCACCTCCTCCCGGTATCGCGCACCGGGTCATCGGCGATGTCGTGCGATGGCTGCTCGTCGGGCGGTAGGCGGGAATCATCGAAGCGGTAGGTGAGCTGATCGATCACCGCGACCACGCCGTCGATCTGCCCGGTCAGGGAGGCGGCGATCTCCGTCTCGCTCCTGCGTTCCAGCCGGCCGGTGAGGGTGACCACGCCTTCGACCACGAAGACGTCGATGGTCATGGGTGCCAGCCGCAGCGTGTGGATCAGCACGTCCGCGATCACCTCGGTGCGGATCTCCGCGTCGGCCCGCAGAAAGACCTGGAGCAGGTCCCGGCGGGTGACGATCCCGACGAGCCGGTCCTCCTCATCCACCACCGGCAGCCGCTTCACATGGCGCTGCGCCATCGTCCGCGCGGCTGCGGCGATGGTCTCCTCCGCGTGCACGGTGACAGGGGGTGAGGTCATGAGCTGACCGGCGGTGAAGGCCCTGGACCTGGCGGCCTGCCTGCGAGCCCCGGGCGTCAACGGGGCGAGCGGGAAGCGGCCTTTCGGTTCGCCCGTGCCGAGGGCTTCCGACTGCCTCTCCACCAGGTCCGTCTCGGAGATGACACCGATGACCCTGTCCCTGTCGTCCACGACGGGCAGTCCGCTGATCCGGCGGTCAGAGAGGAGTCGCGCGACTTCCTTGAACGGAGTGCGGTACTCGGCACGGATGACATCTGTGGTCATCACGGATCCGACCTTGTTGTACTTCACGTCCGTTCCTTTCTCAATGGAGTCGACGCAGATACGGGTCCTGGGGCCTGCGGGGCAGCAGGCGTACGCGTGCGTCGAGCACGGTCACTCCGTCCTGTGCGGCAAGGACGGGGTTGAAGTCGGCTTCGGCGAGTTGCGGTAGATCGCTCGCCATACGGGACACGCGCAGGAGCAGTTGGTCCAGGCCCTCGAGGTCGACAGGCCCGGCTCCGTGCGCACCGAACAGGAGCGGGGCGCAGCGTGGGGCCGTGATCAGGTCGTGGACGTCCTGGTCGGTGAGGGGGGCCAGGCGGGCGGCGTGGTCGGCGAGTACCTCGGTCGCGGTGCCGCCGAGACCGAAGAGGACCAGAGGGCCGAAGACCTCGTCCTGGGCTACACCGGCGAACAACTCAATGCCGCGGGCGGCGAGTGGCTGGACGACCACGCCGGTCATCAGGTCGGCGAACCGGGTTTCGAAGTCACGGAAAGCGGCACGTATCTGCGAGTCGCTCTGGAGGTCGAGGTGGACGGCATGCTGCTCGCTCTTGTGCAGCAGGCCCGGCCAGTGGGCCTTCATGACGATCCGGCCGCCGGGTCCGCGCAGCCGCTTGGCGGCGGTCAGGGCGGCGTCCTCGGTTACGGCCCAGGCCCACGGGAGCTGTGGGATGCGGTAACACGCCAGCAGGTCGGCGCAGGTGTGCGGGTCGAGCCAGCCGCCGTCGGGGTACCGCTCGAGGTACGCGTCGGCGACCGCGTGGGCATGCGGGGTGTCGACTCCGGAGAGGGCCGGGACGGTGCCTTCGGTCCGGGCGAGCCAGGCCGTCCGGCGTGCGGCGTGGGCGAGGGCCCGTGCCGCCGCCTGGGGGTCGGCGTACGAAGGAATGGCCCGGCCGGCGGTCGCGGGCAGCAGCTTCACCGGCAGGTCCTGTTCGATGCGTACCGCGACGACCGGTCGCGTCCGGTGTCCGGGATCGCTGGTGAGGGCGCGGGTCAGGTCCTCACCGGCCGCCGCGGCGACCGCCGTGGGTACGAGGGCCACCAGTACGGCGTCGATCTCCGGGGAGTCGAGGAGCCGGTCCAGGCAGTTCCGAAGCTGGTCCTCGGCGACGGCCGCGGTGGTGTCGACGGGGTTGCCGACGGCTGCTCCCTCTGGCAGCGCGGAGAGCAGGTCCTCGATGAGCGCGGGGGTGAACAGTGGCAGTCCGAGACCCGCCTCCACGCATGCGTCGGCTGCCAGGACCCCGACGCCGCCCGCATTGGCGACGATCGCGACGCGCATACCGGCGGGGAGCGGCTCGGAATGCATCAGGGCGGCGACCTCGAGGAGTTCACCGACAGAGCGGGTGGCGGTGATACCGGCCTGGGTGAACAGCGCCTGCCGGGTCATGGTGCGGGTGGCAGCCGCCGCGGTGTGCGAGGCGGCGGCGCGGCGACCCGCGTCGGTGCGGCCGGCGTCCACGGTCAGGACGGGGATGTGGCGGGTGACGCGCCGCGCGGTGCGGGAGAACGCCCTCGGGTTGCCGAAGGACTCCAGGTGCAACAGGGCGATTTCGGTGCGGCCGTCGCTCTCCCACCACTGGAGCATGTCGTTGCTGCTGACGTCGTACTTGTCGCCGAGGGACGCGAACGACGAGACACCGATGCCAAGCCGGGACAGCCCGTCGAGCAACGCGATTCCCACCCCGCCGGACTGCGCGGCGACGCCCGCGGTGCCCGGCAGCGGGTGGTCGGCGGCGAAGGTGGCGTCCAGGCGCAGCTCGGGATCGGTGTTGGAGACGCCGAGGCAGTTCGGGCCGACGAGCCGCATGCCGTACGCGCGGCACGTGGTCATCAACGTCTGGGCATGGGTGCGGTCGAGGCCGGCGGTGACGACGACGAGCGCCCGTACACCAGCCTTGCCGCACTCCTCGGCGATGACCGGGACGGCGGCGGCGGGCACGGCGACGATCACCAGCTCCGGGACCCTGGGCAGGGCACCGATCGCCGGGTGGCAGGGCACACCCAAGATCGAGTCGGCGTTCGGGTTCACTGCGAAGAGAGGTCGAGTGAAGCCGCCCGCGAGCAGGTGATGCAGGATGGCTCGCCCCACTGACCTCGGCTTGCGCCCCGCGCCGACGACGGCGACCGCGTCCGGCCTGAGCAGCGGCTCCAGGCTGGCCACGTCGGCGGCCCGGCCGCGTGCCTCCACGGCCGAGAGATAGGTGTCGTCCTCGTCGAGTGCGATGGTGCACCGGACCTCGGGCCCCTCGAAGTGGCGCCTGGTGCGCAGGCCGAGGTCGGCGAAGAGTCGGAGCACGTCGAGGTTCTCGCTCAGTGCGTCGGCCCTGAACGCAGTGATGCCTTCTGCACGGGCCGCCGAGACCAGATGCTCGATGAGGAGGGTGCCGACACCGCGGTGGTGCAGGCCCTCGGCGACCGCGACGGAGACCTCGGCCACGTCCTTGTCATCCCCGGTGAAGTACTCGGCCAGGCCCAGCACCCGACCCTTGGCCTCGGCCAGCAGCGCTCGGTGACCGGGGCACACCGGAGCGCACGCACGGTCGGCGGCCATAGCGGCCAATCTCGGGCTGACCGCGAAGAACCGCAGCCGAAGGTTCTCGGGAGACAACCCCTCGTAGAACCCTCGCAACCGTTCGTGATCATTCGGCTCCACGGGCCGTATGCACACGGTGGTGCCGTCCGCGAGAAGGGCGTGTGTCGGCGGGCGGCTGAACGTGTCGTCCGTCATCGCGGGTCTCCTCCCACCTGTCGCCATGTCGAGCATCCGGCGACGGTGACTGCGATCACATGGGCTGAGCGGGGTGGGAAGAGGGCCGGTCGGCCCTGAAGCGGAAGACCGGCGCAGCCGCTGAGGAGAAGCCACAGCAACCGCCCGCCTCGCGGCAGACTGCGGGAGCGGCAGCCGCACGGCAAAACACGAGGGGAGTTGTGCTGTCTCGGTGCCGTTGCCACTGTGTCACGGCATGGCGGGCCTCGGCGTCTGTGGAGTAGTTCTCGCGCCTGCTCACGGCGGCCTCCGGACTCCGTCGGATTGCCTACGGTCCCAGTCTTACGCTCCACCATCCCTGGCCAAGAGCCGAACAGCCCTGGTGGAGCGGCGATGCGGTCCATCCGATGCGAGCCTGCACGGGAGCGGTGAGACTGGAAGAGGAGCAGACCGGCAGGAGGACGCTCGTGGTGAGCCTGCGGGATTTCCTGGCGCGATTCCGTCCGACCGGTGCGCCGGGAGCAGCCGTCACCGGAGTTCCCGCCGACCGGGCGGCGGAGCGCGCCGCAGAACTGGAGCCGTCGCTCGCGCTGCTGACTGGCATTCAGCAGGAGGCGGACCGGATCCGTGCGGCCGCGGACCGTGAGGCCGAGGCGATACGGGAGAGTGCCGCGCGGCAGGCCGAGGAGACCGTGGCAGAGGCGCGGGCCCGCGCTCCGCAGGTCCGGGAGGAGGTTGCGGCCTCCGTGTACCGTGCCACCCTGCAGGAAGCGGAGGCCCTTCGCTCGGCCGGGGAACGCGCTGCCTCGCTGGTGCGCGAGCGGGCGCGAGAGCGCATGCCGGCCCTGGTGGACCGCGTGGTCGCGAACGCCCTCCGCGCCGCGGACGGACCGCGGGCAGCGCCGTGAGCGCCGGGTGGGTCGCGGGGGTGGTTCGCGCCCGCGCCCTGACCAACCGTTGCCCCGGCCCGGGAGGCGCACGGGAGATGGCAGGCGCCGCGACGCTGGAGGACGCACTGCATCATCTGGCCCGGACGCCGTACCGGAAGTACATGCGGGCGACGGTCGATCTCCCCGAAGCACAACGGTCGGTCTCCGCCACACTGCTGTGGCATCTGCGGGTGCTGGCGGGCTGGCTGCCGCCGGGCGGGGCCCGCCTCATACGCCCGCTCGCCGCAGGCTTCGAAGTCGCCAATGTCGTATCCCGGCTTCCGGATCGGAGCGGCCTGGGCACCACCCAGGAGGTCCCGCAGAGGCAGCCGTACCGGCTCGGCGCGCTGGAAACCGCCTGGCGAGCCCTCGAACGTGCCGCGACGCCTGCCGAACTGCGCTCTGCCCTCGCCGCCTCACCGTGGGGCGACCCGGGCGCGGACACGCCCTGGGCTCTGCTCACGGGCATGCGCATGGCGGCCGCCCGACTCACGGCCGCTGCTGTACCACCCGCCCGGCGCTGGGCGCGGGGGCGTGCCGCGCTGCTCACCGCGCGCGAGCTGTTCGTACACCAGCGCCGCCTGCCAGGGCCCGTGCGACGCAACGCGGCTGACTTGCTGGGGTCGCGGGCCGTCGACGCCCCGTCGTTCCGGGAGTTCCGCGACCGCCTGCCGTCCGCGGCCCACTGGGCCCTGGAGAAGGTCGAGGAGCCGGGAGAGCTGTGGCGGGCCGAGGCCCGATGGTGGCGCGTGGTCGGTCAGGAAGGCGTCGGCATGCTGCGGGATGGCCGGTACGGGCCCCGGGGGGTCGTGGGGGCGGTCGCGGTGCTGTCCGTGGACGCCTGGAGGGTCAGAGCGGCCCTGGAGTCGGCGGCCCGGGGCGGACGTGCGTTGGAGGAGTTCGATGCCCTGGTCTGAGGTGGTGACACCGGTCCGGATGCGACGCGTGGCACTGGTCGTGCCGCGCGCGGCACTACGGGACATACTGGTTCGGATCGCCGAGGCGGGCTGCGTCGAGCTGGATCGGGTGGAGGGGGCTGTCCCCGGCCCGGCGGCCCGACGGCTGCAGCGGCTGGAGGGCCGTGCCGAGCCCGGTGAGACTCCCGTCCTGGCCCGTGCCGCGCCCGATCCGGACGTCCTGGAGCGGCAACACAGCCTCGGGTTGCTGGCGGGCGAAGCACAGCTGGAAGAGCGTGCCCAGGGAGCCGTACTGCGCAAAGAGGCTGCCGCGCTCGCCGGGTGGTGTCCGGCGGCCGAGGTACCCCGGCTCGCGCGGCGACTCGCCGCCGCCGGTGGCGCGCTGGTTCCACTGCGTACCCCGCCTGGGACCGATCCGCCGACGCTGCTGCCGTCCGCGTCGTTCACGCCGCTGGTGACGACGTACGGCACGCCGCCCTACGCGGACGTCGACCCGTCGTGGCCGGCGGGGATCACGTACGTGGTGATGTTCGGGATCATGTTCGGGGACGTGGGACATGGTGCGCTTCTGCTGCTCGGAGCGCTGGCGTTGCGGCTCGGGCGGCCCCGAAGGCTTGCCCGGTTCAGCCGCCTGTGGCCCTTCCTCGCCGGTGCCGGTCTGGCCTCCATGCTTGCGGGTGCCGCCTACGGCGAGTTCTTCGGGCCGACGGGCGTGCTGCCGGTGCTGTGGCTGAGCCCGTTGAGCAGCCCCGGGCGTCTGTTGGCCGCCGCGGTGGTCTTCGGGGCGGGGCTGCTGGCCGTCGCCCATGCGGCCGGTGCGGTCAACCGTTGGCGCGAGGGTGGTCCGGGCAAGGCGCTGTACGCCGTGTCCGGCTGCGCGGGGCTCCTGTTCCTCCTGGGGCTCGGGCTCTCGGCGGCGGGTCTCGTCCTGCACCGGTCGGCTGCGGCCGTCCTGGGGGCGGTGTCTGCCCTGGCCGGGCTCGCGCTGGTGACGGTGGGGCTGTACCGGGCCACGGCAGGGGGGTTCGCAGGGATCGCCGAGACCGGGGTACGGCTGTTCGACGTCGTGGTGCGCGCAGGTACCAACACCGTGTCCTTCGCGCGGCTCGCAGCGTTCGGCCTCACCCATGCGGCGCTCGCGGACCTGGTGTGGCGCGGCACCACCGGACTCGCTGGGCGGGGAGCTGCAGGGGCCGCTTCGGCGGTGGTGGTGTTCGCGGTGGGCACCGCCGCCTCCCTCGCACTGGAGGCCTTGGTGGCGGGTGTGCAGGCGCTGCGGCTGGAGTTCTACGAGCTCTTCTCGCGGATCTTCGAGACGGAGGGTCGTCCGTTTCGTCCCTGGCACGTTCCGTCGGCGACAGCAGATGCGGAAACGGAGGTGGCCGGGTGCTCACCTGGTTGATGGCCCTGCCTGTGCTGGCGGCGGCGCTCGGCGCCGTCCGGTTGCTGCGGCGACGCCGGGCGAGACGCGCGTTCGGCTGGCTTCTGGCAATGAACCTCGCCCTGCTTGGCGGTGCGTGCCTGCTCTTGGTGACGGCCCTGACGGCCCCCGCACAGGGGGTACCGTCGCAGGCCGCCGCCCGGGCTGCGGTCAACGGGTCCGCGTTGATCGGGGCCGCCATCGCGGTGGCCGGTGCGTCCATCGGGGCCGCCATTGCGGTGGCCTACACCGGGGCGGCGGCGTTGGCCGCGCTCAGCGAGCGCCCCGAGATGTTCGGCCGGGCCATGGTGATCGTCGGTCTGGCCGAGGGCATCGCCGTCTACGGACTGGTGGTCGCGATCCTGCTGATCGGCAAGGCATGACGCGGAAGGACATGACGATGGGGACGGTGGCGGCCATCGGAGCGCGGAGCAGGGTGGGCGGGCTGGCCCTCGCCGGAGTCGACGTCCTGGTCGCGGAGCACCCGGAGGCTGTACGAGAGGCTTGGCGGATGCTCCCTGGCTCGGTTTCCTTGGTGATAGTCACACCGGAAGCAGCCGAGACGCTGGGCACCGAGACGGCGGCGCCCGATCCCTCCAGGCCGCTGACCGTGGTGATGCCGCCATGACCGTCTCCGCTCCCGGCCCCGGCGACCCCTTGGCCCCCGTGCGCGCCGAACTGCTGCGTGCGGCACGGGCGGACGCCGACGCCGTACTGGCCCGCGCACGGGCGGACGCTGACGAGGCGGTGCGGGCGGCGCGTACCGAGGCGGACGCACTGCTGGACCGGGCCCGGCAGGGTGGCGCGGCGGACGGCACCGCCGCTGCGGCCCGCGAACGGGTGCTGGCACGCCAGGACGCTTGGGCACGAGAGCTCTCCGCGCGCGCCGAGGTCTACGAGGACCTCCGCACCAGGGTGCGCGCGGGTGTTCGCGACGCGCTGGCGGACTCGGGCGCACTGCAGGGTCGGTTGGAGGAGCGGGCCCGAACGCTGCTCGGGACGGAAGCGCGCATCACGGCTGCCGTCGACGGCGGAGTGACGGCCCAGACGCCCGGTCGCAGGGTCGACCTCACGGCGGACGCCCTCGCCGAGCGTGCGCTGGCGCGGGCCGGTGCGGAGGCCGAAACCCTGTGGGCACCATGACGTCCCCATCCGCCACGACGCGTGAGCAGCCAGGCGAAGACCGACCGCCGCGCCTCCTACGAGTGGCCGGGCCCCTCGTCGAGATCGCCTCCACCACCGGCGTAGCCATGCACGACGTAGTACTGCTCGGCGAGGACCGGCTGCCGGGCGAGGTGGTGGTGATCCACGACGATGTCGTCACGGTCCAGGCTTACGAGTACACCGGCGGCCTCGCCCCGGGGCACCCCGCCGCCCCGCATGGCGGACCACTCGCGGTGCGGCTGGGACCAGGGCTGCTGGGCGGCGTCTTCGACGGCCTGCTTCGCCCCCTCGACCGTGCCGGCGACCTGCTCCTGGCGACCGGGCAGAGCATCGAACCCAACGCTCGCAGCCGACGGTTCACCCCGCTTGTGGCCGAGGGGGAGCACGTCGAGGCAGGGGATGTTCTGGGCGCCATCGAGGCGTCGGTCCCCCTGAAGCTCCTCGCACCTCCCGAGTGCTCGGGGATCGTGACGCGGATCGCACCAGCGGGAGACCACGCCGAGGACGCCCTCATCGCCGTGGTGGACGGACACGAGGTGCGCATGACGCAGACCTGGCCGGTGCGCAGACCCCGGCCGATACGGGAACGGCTGTCGGCCGATGCGCCGCTGCACACCGGTCAGCGGGCCGTGGATCTGCTGTTCCCCGTGGCCCGCGGGAGCACGGTCGCCGTCCCGGGCGGTTTCGGCACGGGCAAGACCATGCTGCTGCAGCAGATCGCCAAGTGGTGCGACGCCGACGTGATCGTCTACGTCGGCTGCGGGGAGCGCGGCAACGAGATGGCCGATGCCATCGAGGAACTCTCGGAGCTGACCGACCCCCGCACCGGGGGCCGTCTGGCGGGGCGCACCGTCACCGTCGCGAACACCTCCAACATGCCGATGATGGCCCGGGAAGCGAGCGTGTACACAGGCGTGACGGTCGCCGAGTACTTCCGGGACATGGGGCTCGACGTCGTCGTGATCGCCGACTCGACCTCCCGCTGGGCCGAGGCACTACGCGAGTTCGCCTCCAGGATGGGCGAACTGCCCGCAGAGGAGGGCTACCCCGCGGGACTCGCCTCGGAGCTGGCCGCCTTCTACGAACGGGCGTCATCGGTGCGCACCCTCGGTGGCGCCGCCGGTTCGGTGACTGTCATCGGTGCCGTGTCGCCGCCGGGCGGTGATCACACCGAGCCGGTCACGGCCTACACCGAACGGTTCGTACGGTGCCTGTGGAGCCTCGACCGCGACCTCGCCTACGCACGCCACTATCCGGCGATCTCCTGGGCGGACTCGTTCTCCCGGGACGCCGCCGTGCTGGCCGCCGCGCACGCCCGTGCCGGTGACCCGGAGTGGGCCGAGCGACGCGGGCGGGTGGCCGCCCTGCTCGCCGAGGCGGACCGGCTGGCCGATCTCGTGGAACTGGTCGGCGTCACGGCCCTGCCCCCGCGAGAACGGGTCAGTGTGCTCGCGGGCCGGCTGCTGCGCGAGGGGCTGATCCAGCAGAACGCGCTGTCGCCGTTGGACGCGTACTGCACGCCCGTGAAGACGACGGCCCTGGCGGAGGCCGTCCTCACGGTGATCGACCGCTGTGTCGCGCTGGTGGACTCCGGCGCTCGCGCGGACGCCGTCGAGGCGGTCGACTTCACGCCGCTGCTGCGCGCCCGTGAGGATGCCGGGCCGCGGGAGACGGCTCCCGTGGGGGCGGCCCGCGACCTGGTGCTGGCGCGGCTGGGAGAGCTCCGATGAGCACACCCGGTGAGATCGAATACACGAGCGTGCGGGAGCTGCGTGGCCCGCTCGTGGTCGTCGAGGGGGTGAGCGGCGTGGGGTGGGACGAGTTCGCCACGATCGTTCTCGACTCTGGCGGGCGCCGGCATGGTCTCGTCCTGGAGGTGGACCGGGACCTGGCGGTTGTGCAGGTCCTTCAGGACACGGCGGGGATGGACCGGACCGGTACGCGCATCGCGTTCTCCGGTGCGCCCCTGCGGATACCGGTCGGCACCGGGTGGCTGGGCCGGGTCTGCAATGGCCGGGGTGAACCGGTGGACGGCGGGCCACCGGTCCTCGGTGCGATGGCCGCCGCGGTGGGCGGTGCGCCGATCAACCCGCTGCGCCGCGAGCCGCCCACCGAGCCGGTGCTGACCGGAGTGGGGGCGATCGACGTCCTCACCACCCTGGTACGGGGGCAGAAGCTCCCCGTGTTCTCGACCGCCGGACTGCCGCACCTCGACCTGGCCGTGCAGATCGCCGCCCAGGCGACCTGCGGCGCCGAGGCGTTCTCCGTCGTCTTCGCCGGTATGGGACTCACGCACGCCGACGCCGCGTTCGTCCGCGGCGGGCTGGCCGAACGCTCCGCAGCCAGGGAACTCGTCCTGCTGCTCAACACCGCCGACGACCCGGTGATCGAACGCCTGCTCACACCACGACTCGCGCTCACGGTGGCCGAACACCTCGCCTTCGCCGGCGGCCGCCATGTCCTGGTGGTGATGACGGACATGACCGCCTACGCGGAAGCGCTGCGCGAGGTGTCCGCCGCTCGGGGCGAGATCCCGGCTCGGCGGGCCTACCCCGGCTACCTCTACAGCGACCTGGCGTCCCTCTACGAGCGGTGCGGCAGGATCAGGGGCCGCCCCGGATCGGTGACCGTCCTGCCGGTGCTGACGATGCCCGCCGGCGACATCACCCACCCTGTTCCCGACCTCACCGGCTACATCACGGAGGGCCAGATCGTGTTGTCCACCGAGGTCCACGCCCGCGGTACGTATCCGCCGGTCGACCCACTCGCCTCGCTGTCGCGGCTGATGCGCAAAGGAGCGGGTGTGGGACGGACCCGTGACGACCATCCGCACGTTGCCGCGCAACTGATCGCCGCACTGGCCCGCGCCCGCCAGGTACGGGAACTCGCCGACCTGATCGGGCGCCCGGCGCTCAGCCCCACCGACCACCGTTACCTGGACCTGGAGGACGCGTTCTCACGTGAGTTCCTCGCCCAGGGCACAGCCGAGAACCGGCCGCTCAACGACTCCCTCGACCGTGCCTGGGGCGTACTGCTGACCCTGCCCCGCAGTCAGCTCGGCATGATCCCGACAGCCATGCTCGACGCCCACACCCCCAGGAACAACGGCACGGACGGGGACGGAGCACCGCCATGAGCACGCGTCGACAGCGCGTACCCCGCGGACGCGCGGGCCGCCTGCGGCTGCGGCGCAGCCTCGGCACCGCTCTGCGCGGAGCGGACCTGCTGGAGCGCAAGCTGCGGCTCCTGCTGGACCGGGAGCGGGAGTTGAGCCGCACCGCAGAGGAATCCGACCGGATCTGGCGGGACCGGCTCGCCGAAGCGGAGACCTGGTGCGTGCGCGGGCTGCTGATCGGTGGCGACCGGGCCCTGTCCGAGACGGGCCCCACCGACCGGGCCGTGGTCGACGTCGAGTGGACCGCCTTGATGGGCGTGAGCCATCCGTCCCAGGTGTCGTGGACGGCCCCCGTACGCTCCCTCGATGAGCCGACTCCGGGGAACACCGCGCTCGCTCACGCGGAGACGGCGTACCGCGCTGCCGTCCGCGCCGCCGCAAAGCACTCCGCCGCCCGCAGCGCCGCCGAACTCATCGCCGCGGAGGCCGAACGGACCCGTCAGCGGGTACGCGCCCTGCGTAAGCACTGGATTCCCTGCCTGACACGCGAGCTGGCCGCCGTGGAACTGGCGTTGGAGGAAGCGGAGCACGAGGAGGCGGTACGACGACGCTGGGCCGCATCGTCCCGTGACCAGGCGAGGGACTGAGTACCCGGTCTGGGAAGGGGGCACCGGCAGGGCCGGTCGGCCCATGTGTTCACGCCGACATTCGCCGAGACTGGCGACGAGACGAAGAAGCGTCCCTGGCACCGGCTTCTCAGCCGGCCTACTCAGTGGCGGTCACCATGTCCGATGCCACGACCACCGACCTGTACGAAGTGACCATGGCCCTGTCCTATGTGCGGGAGGGCATGCGGGCCCCGGCGACCTTCAGCCTCTTCGTCCGTGATCTGCCGCCCGGCCGGGGATTCCTCGTTTCCGCAGGCTTGGAACCCGCCCTGGACTTCCTGGCCCGCTTCCGCGTGGAACGCGAGGACGTCCAGGTGTTCGCGGCGGCCTTGCACCGGCCGCCCGAGGACCTCGAACCGCTGCTCGGCCTGGCCTTCGACGGCGAAGTGTGCGCCGTCCCGGAGGGGCACGTGGTCCTCGCCGGTGAGCCGCTGCTGGAGGTGACCGCGCCGCTGCCCCAGGCCCAGATGGTCGAGACGTACCTCCTCAACCAGCTGTGCCATCAGACGGCGGTGGCGTCCAAGGCGGCCCGCTGTGTCCTGGCGGCAGCCGGACGTCCTGTCGTGGACTTCTCCCTACGCCGTTCCCACGGCCCCTGGGCTGGTATGCAGGCGGCCAGGCTTGGAGCTCTGGCGGGTTTCGCGGCTACCAGCAACGTGGCGGCGGCCGTTGCCCTGGGCCTCCCGGCCTCGGGCACGATGGCCCACTCTTACGTGGAGGCGTTCCCCAGTGAGGAGGAGGCGTTCCGGGCCTTCGCGCGCACCCATCCGGGGCCGGTCACGTTCCTCGTCGACACCTACGACACCGAGGCGGGAGTCATGGCCGCCGCCCGTGTCCTGCGCGAGATCCGGCGGGGGCCGGGCTGCGCGATCCGCCTGGACAGCGGTGACCTCGGGGAACTGGCGCGCCGGGCGCGGGCCTTGCTGGACAACGTCGGACTGGCCGACGTGCACATCGTCGCGAGCGGCGGACTCGACGAGTACGCCGTGGCGGAGCTGGTGCGCAGTGGGGCCCCGATCGACGTGTACGCCGTGGGGACGAAGGTGGGCGTCGCCGCGGACGCGCCGTACCTGGACGCGGCCTACAAGCTCGTGGAGTACGACGGCCACCCGGTCATGAAGCTGTCGTCGGCCAAGGTGACGGCCCCGGGCCGCAAGCAGGTCTTCCGCCGCCCCGGACAGTCGGATGTCATCGGCCTGCTACAGGAGGAACCGCCGGACTCGGCGCAGCCGCTGCTGCGCACCGTCATGCGCGACGGTCGGCGCACGGGTCCCCCCGACCGGTGGGAGTACGCGCGTGCGCGCTGCGCCCACGACATCGCCGCTCTTCCCGCCTCGGCCCGCGGAATCGACCATCCCGAGCCTTGGCGCGCGGTCGTGTCACCGGCGCTGGAGGAGCTGACGTCACGGGTGCGCGGGGAGATCGAACGGCGGTTCCATCCTGAATACTCCGGGTTGTCCGGCAGCGGCGCCTCCTCGCTTCGGGAGCCGCAGTGATAGCGCCGGCCGCATCCCGGGCCCTTCGGGTGATTCGCGGTGTCCGGGGGTGTCGCACGCCGTGTCGGCGCGAAAGTGTGAACACCTTGATGACTGACCGATCGTGCGACGTCGCGCGGGCACCTCTCGCCCGCACCGACATCACGCCGGATGTCAGGAGGACTCCGTGGAGATGCCCTTCATCAACGAGTGCATGGTGGAGTCGTGCTCGTACAACGTCGGCGCGGCCTGCCATGCGCTGGCCATCACTGTGGGGGATCCCCCGAAGGCCCGGTGCGACACGTTCTTCATCACCTCACTCAAAGGCGGCGACCCGGCTGCCACCGGGCAGGTGGGAGCCTGCAAGATGACCGATTGCCGACACAACTCACGACTCGAGTGCCAAGCAGCCGGCATCGCTGTCGGCCCAGGGCAGGGAGACGCCGACTGCCTGACCTACAGCCCGCGCTGAAGGCGGACTGGTGACGGCGTCCGTAGGCGCAGCGGTCATCGGGATCGGAAACGAGTACCGGCGGGACGACGGTGTCGGACACGCCGTGATCGCTCTGTTGAGGCAGCGAGCCGTGGCCCGGCCGCTGCCGCCGGGCACCCTGGTGCGGGAGTGCGACGGGGATCCCGGCCATCTGATCGGGCTGTGGGAGGACGCCGCTCTGGCCATCGTCGTGGACGCCTGTTTCCCCGCCCCCGCGCACCCTGGCCGCATTCACCGGTGGGGCCCCGCAACGGACACTCGTCTGCGCTGTGCCACCGCCAAACGCCACAGCACCCACGGGCTCGGTCTCGTCGAGACGCTCCACCTCGCCCGTAGGCTGGACCGCGATCCCGGCCGTCTGGTCGTCTATGCGGTCGAAGGAGCCGATCGGTCCCTGGGAACGGGGCTGACGCCCGCCGTCGCCGAGGCGGTAAGACCGCTGGCAGAGCGAATCGAAGCGGAGATCCTGCAGTGGGTCGACGGTGCGGGACGCGGACGGGCCGCCAATTGACGCGGTCGCGACCGGCCGCCACGCCGGCGCGGCAGTCCGGCCGCGCCTGCCGGACCCGATGGGGATACCCGCCCGGTGGGACACGCCAGTCCCGCGTCGATCCGTGGACCAGTAAAACCTGACAACCTGTCAGTGTCCTACGTGGAAGCTGAACATTGCGACGGTTTCCTGGACTCATGTCGTAACCCAGGTACCTTCCGGCCCCCGAGGCCAGGATCGAGAGGAACGAGGATGGCCGACCCACGGGGCACCGGAACGGCCCTCGCCGGGCAGGTCGAGGCGGTCCTCGATCGCGACGCTCTCGATGCGCTGGTGCAGGTCCTGCGACGGCGCGGTCGTACCGTGATCGGCCCCACGGTCCGGGACCGCGCCATCGTGCTCACCGAGCTGGAATCCGCCGACGATCTGCCCCACGGCTGGGGGGTGGAGCTGGAGGCGGGGCGGTACCGGATCCGCCGGAGGGTCGATACCGCCGTGTTCGCGCACAGTGCGGGGCCGCAGTCCTGGAAGTCGTTCCTGCACCCTCAACGTGTCCGCCAGTGGACCGCCGATCGGGACGCCGACGGCGGACTGACGGTGCAGGAGGAGAAGCCGCCAAGCGTGTCGTACGCGTTCCTGGGGGTGCGGGCGTGCGATCTGCGGGCCATCCGCATCCTGGACCGCGTGATGATCGGCGGCCGGTTCCCGGATCCCGTCTACGGATCCCGTCGTACGGGGGCCTTCCTGATCGCGGTCGAGTGCACCGAGCCGGGAGCCACCTGCTTCTGCGTCTCGATGGGTGCCGGACCGGCCGTGGACACCGGCTACGACCTCGCCCTCACCGAGGTGCTGGACGCCGAGGGCCACCGCTTCCTGTGCCGGAGCGGAAGCGAGGAGGGTGCCGCCGTGCTCACCGAACTCCCGCGACGCGACGCCGACGACGCCACCCGCACCGCGGCGGCCGACGCCGTGCGGTGGGCCGCCGAGCACATGGGCCGTGCCATGCCACCGGTCGACCTGCGCACCCTGATGCGCGACAACCTGGAGGCCGACCGCTGGGACGACGTCACCTCCCGCTGCCTGAACTGCGGCAACTGCACCATGGTCTGCCCCACCTGCTTCTGCACCACCACCGAGGACGTCAGCGACCTCACCGGCGATCACGCCGAGCGCTGGCGGCGCTGGGACTCCTGCTACGACCTCGACTTCACCCTGCTGCACGGCGGCCCGGTGCGGGCGAGCAAGCGCAGCCGCTATCGCCAGTGGCTCACCCACAAGATCGGCACCTGGCATGACCAGTTCGGCAGTACCGGATGCGTCGGCTGCGGCCGCTGCATCGTCTGGTGCCCCACCGGCATCGACCTCACCGAGGAGGCACATGCCCTGCACCAGGAGGCCACGGAGAAGAGGGCCTCGGAATGACCTCCTGGACGGATTCCGGTCCTGTGACAGGCCTCCTCGCGGCCCTGCCACCTGAGCACCGCGAGCGGCTCATGGACCTCGCACACGAGGTCGATTACCCGGGTTCCGCCCGGCTGTTCGAGGAGGGCGGGGAGGCCGACCGTTTCTGGATCATCCGGACGGGCGCGGTCGCGCTCGACATCCACATTCCCGGACGCGGGTCCGCTGTCGTCGAGACCATCGGTGCGGGCGCACTTCTTGGCTGGTCCTGGTTGTGCCCGCCCCACCAGTGGCATCTCGGGGCGGAGACCAGGAGCCCCGTGACGGCCTGGCAGTTCGACGCCGCCGCGGTCGATGAACTGTGCAGTGCACACCCGGACTTCGGCCTTGCGCTGGTCACCCTCGTCGCCGAGACGATCGGACACCGACTGCGTGCGACTCGCACACGTCTCCTCGACCTCTACGGGCCGCGGGAAGCGGGCCCGAGGCCATGACGCTCGTGCCCCGGCCCTACCGCCTTGTGAGCCGTCACCGAGAGACGACCGACACGGTCACGATCGAGCTGGAGCCCGTCGGCGAGGCCCTGCAGCCTTTCGCACCGGGCCAGTACGCCATGCTGTACGCGTTCGGCGTCGGGGAGATCCCCGTCTCGGTGTCCCGGACGTCCTCTCACCCGCGGCTCGCGCACACCATCCGTGCGGTCGGGGCCACCTCCCGCGCGCTGTACGCTTTGCCGACAGGAGCATCGGTCGGCGTGCGCGGCCCATTCGGCACCGAGTGGGGCCTGACGGCTGCCCGAGGCCGTGATCTGCTCGTCGTCGCCGGGGGCATCGGCCTCGCCCCGCTGCGCCCTCTCATCGACGCTGTGCTGGCCGAACCCCACGCGTACGGGCGGCTGAACGTCCTGATCGGCGTCCGAACCCCCGAAGACCTTCTGTACCGTGTCGAGTTGCCCACCTGGCGGCGGCCGTTCGGCGCTGCCACGGTCGACCGGCCCCATGACGGCTGGAGGGGCCGAGTCGGCGTCGTCACCACCCTGCTCGACGAAGCCAGGTTCACCCCGACCCACACCACGGCGTTCGTCTGCGGCCCTGAGGTCATGATCCGTGCGACGGCCCGCGAACTGATCCACCGAGGGATGTCACCCGACCGCGTCCGGATCTCCCTGGAACGCAACATGCGCTGCGCCACCGGTCACTGCGGACACTGCCAGCTCGGCCCCCTGCTGCTGTGCCGTGACGGCCCTGTCGTCGGCTACGACCTGGCCGAGCCGCTGCTGACCGTACGGGAGCTCTGAGATGACCGACCCCGCGCCGCCTCCTGAGCAGGCCCGCCCTCGGCTCGGCGTGTTCAAGTTCGCCTCGTGCGACGGCTGCCAGCTCACCCTCCTGGACTGTGAGGACGAACTGCTGGGTCTTGCCGACGAGTTGGAGATCGTCTATTTCCTGGAGGCTTCCAGTGACATCGCGCCCGGACCGTACGACCTGTCACTCGTCGACGGCTCGATCTCCACTCCCGAGCATGTGGAACGCATCCGGCGCATCCGCGCGGAGTCCCGGCACCTCGTCACCCTGGGCGCGTGTGCCACAGCCGGCGGTATTCAGGCACTGCGGAACTACGCCGACGTGACGGAGTACATGGAGACGGTCTACGCCCGCCCCGACTACATCGAGACCCTCGCCACCTCCACGCCGATCTCCGCGCACGTACCGGTCGACTTCGAGCTGCGCGGCTGCCCCATCGACCGCACCCAGCTCCTGGAGGTCATCACCGCCTTCCTCGCCGGCCGCAAGCCCGGCATCCCGGACCACAGCGTCTGCTTCTCCTGCAAGCAACGCGGAAACGTGTGCGTCCTCGTCGCACACGGCACTCCCTGCCTCGGCCCCGTCACCCATGCCGGGTGCGGGGCTCTCTGCCCCACCTACGGGCGCGGATGCTACGGCTGCTTCGGACCGGCGGCGACCACCAATCTCGGCGCTCTCATCCCCGTCCTGCGCCACGACGGCATGAGCGACAACGACATCGGGAGACTCCTGCACACCTTCAACGTCACCGCGTTCACCGCGGTCGAGGAGAAAGACCTGCCGTGACCGAGCCCCCCGCCGCATCCTCTGCGGGATCACGTGTCGTTCGCATTCCCGCGCTCACCCGCGTCGAGGGCGAGGCCGCGCTGCATCTGCGCGTCCACGAGGGCACCGTCACCGAGGCCCGCCTGCGGATCTACGAGCCCCCGCGCTTCTTCGAGGCCTTCCTGCGGGGGCGAGCCCACACCGAGCCGGTCGACATCACCTCGCGAGTCTGCGGCATCTGCCCCGTCGCCTACCAGATGACCGCCTGCCGGGCCGTCGAGGACGCCTGCGGAGTCGTGGTGGACGGCCAACTCGCAGCCCTACGCCGCCTGTTGTACTGCGGCGAGTGGATCGAGAGCCAGACCCTGCACATCCATCTACTCCACGCTCCGGACTTCCTCGGACACGCCGATGTCATTTCCATGGCGCGCACCCATCGTGTGCATGTGGAGCGTGGGCTGCGGCTGAAGCAGGCCGGCAACACCATCATGGAGCTGCTCGGCGGACGCGCGATCCACCCCATCAACGTCCGCCTGGGCGGATTCCACCGCACCCCCACCCGCTCCGAACTCCGCCCCCTCGCCAAGCGCCTGACCATCGCCCTCGACGACGCCTGGGACACCGTGCGCTGGGTCGCCGGCTTCGACTTCCCCGACGCCGAGTGCGACGCCGATCTGTTCGCCCTGACCCAACCAGGCACCTACGCCATCGAGTCAGGCGTACCCACGGTCCTCCCGGCCGACGGCACGCTGCCGCCGTACAGCTTCCCCGTCAGCGACTTCCCGGATCACATCACCGAGGAACAGGTCCCGCACTCCAACGCCCTCCACTCCCGGCTGGACGGCCGCAGACACCTCACCGGCTCCCTCGCCCGCTACGCCATCAGCGGCCACCTGCTCTCCCCGCTGGCCCTCCAGGCCGCACGAGAGGCCGGGCTGAGCGACCCACCGCTGGCCACCGGCACCACACGCGGCGAGGTCTGCCGCAATCCCTACCGCAGCATCCTCATCCGGGCCGTGGAGGTGCTGTACGCGGTGGAAGAGGCACTGCGGATCATCAGCGAGTACGATCCTCCACTACGTCCGAACGTGGAGGTGCCGCCACGACCCCGGGTGGGGCACGGTGCCACCGAGGCACCCCGCGGCCTGCTCTACCACCGCTACGCGCTCGACGCCGACGGACGCGTAACCGAAGCCTCCCTCATCCCGCCCACCGCACAGAACCAGGGCGCGATCGAAGAAGACCTGCGCAGCCTGGTACAGGCTGCCTTGAACCGTGGGCAGACGTCCGACGCCGACCTCGCCCACCTGTGCGAACGGGCCATTCGCAACCACGACCCGTGTATCTCGTGCTCGGCCCACTTTCTGGACCTGGACATCAGTCGGGGCCGGCATTTGGGTGAGGGACCGGATTCCGCTGCGGATCGGCAAGTTGGAACCACGGGAGAGTCCTGAATGAGGTGAAAACCCTACGATGCTGACGATCCTTTCCAGCCCTCGCTCTTCGAAGCCGAACCGTACAGTGGCCGCAGCGGCCTCGGTGGCCAAGCCCTGCCTCGTCACGGACGCTGCCGTCACCGCATGACCTCGGGGTCGGCATTGACGGCAGCCATGGGCGCAACGTCTTCCTCGCGTCAGCGACGCAGGATCAAACGGGGAGTCTCAAGCGTGACCATCCAATCACTCTGGATCACAAATGGGCTCTCCGTCATCCTCACCAGGCACTTTCGAGACACGCCCTAACTCGATCTTTAAGCACTGTGCGTCCTTCGTGCGGGCGCGGCGCCATGCGCTGTCGGCGAGCAGGCGCAGGCCGTTGAGGCCGACGATGACGGTGGAGCCTTCGTGGCCGGCGACACCGAGAGGCAGGGGCAGGGTGCCGGCGAGGTCCCAGATGACCAGGCCGGTGATGAAGGTCGCGGCGATGATCAGGTTCTGCACCACCAGGCGGCGTGCTTGGCGGGAAAGGCGTACGACGGTGGGGATGGTGGCCAGCTCGTCGCGTACCACGACCGCGTCGGCGGTCTCCAGGGCGAGGTCGGAGCCGGCGCGGCCCATGGCGATGCCGGTGTGGGCGGCGGCCAGGGCGGGCGCGTCGTTGACGCCGTCGCCGACCACCAGCACCTTCCGTCCGGCCTGCTCCATCTCCCTGACCACGTTCACCTTGTCCTGCGGCAGAAGACCCGCGCGGACGTCGGTGATGCCCACCTCGCCGGCGAGCCGGGTGGCCGCGCGTGGGTTGTCGCCGGTGACCAGAACCGGGGTATGCCCGGTCAGCCGGCCCAGGGCTGTGACGGTGGCGGCGGCCTCCTCACGCAGCCGATCGGCGATGCCGAGCACCCCCATCGGGATGCCGTCCAGGGTGACCAGTACGGCCGTGCGTCCCTCCTGTTCCAGGACCGAGGCCGCCGCGATGGCCGGGTGCTCGGTGTGGTGGTCCAACAGTCGGGCGTGGCTGCCGACCGAGACGGTGCGGCCCTCCACCTTCGCGCTCACCCCGGCACCGGGCGTGGAGACGAAGTCCTCCACCAGCGGGATGTCCAGATCGCGGGTGCGGGCGGCGTCCACGATCGCGCGGGCCAGCGGGTGCTCGCTGGGGTGCTCGGCAGCCGCAGCCAGCCGCAGCAGCTCGTCCTCGCTCAGGCTGGAGGCGGTCAACGGGCGGATGTCGGTCACGCGTGGGGTGCCCTCGGTCAGAGTGCCGGTCTTGTCCAGGGCGACCGCGTCCACCTGCCCGAGGCGCTCCATGACCACGGCCGACTTGACCAGCACACCGTGACGGCCGACGTTGGCGATGGCGGACAGCAGTGGCGGCATGGTGGCCAGCACGACCGCGCACGGCGAGGCGACGATCATGAAGGTCATGGCGCGCAGCAGCGTGGCTTGCAGGTCGGCGCCGAAGACCAGGGGAAGGATGAACAGGGCGAGGGTGGCGGCGACCATGCCGAGGCTGTAGCGCTGTTCGACCTTCTCGATGAACAGTTGGGTGGGGGCCTTGGTCTCCGAGGCTTCCTCCACCATGGCCACGATCCGGGCGATCACCGAGTCGGACGGGTCGCGCTCGACTTTCACCCGCAGGGCGCCGGTGCCGTTCAGGGTGCCGGCGAAGACCTCGTCGCCCTCCTGCTTGGCCACCGGCAGGGGCTCGCCGGTGATGGTGGCCTGGTCGACCTCACTGGCCCCGTCCAGCACCCGGCCGTCGGCGCCGATCCGCTCGCCGGGCCGTACGAGGATGGTGTCGCCCACGCCCAGATGCTCGGTCGGCACCTCCTCTTCGGTGCCGTCGTCCGCGAGTCGGCTGGCGGTTGCCGGGGCCAGGTCGAGCAGGCCACGTACCGAGTCGGCGGTGCGGGCGGTGGCGATGGCCTCCAGGGCACCGGAGGTGGCGAAGATGACGATCAGCAGCGCCCCGTCCAGCACTTGCCCGATCGCCGCCGCACCAAGCGCTGCGACCACCATGAGCAGGTCGACATCCAGGGTCTTCTCGCGCAGTGCTTGAAGGCCCGCCCAGCCGGGCTCCCAGCCGCCGGTGGCGTAGGTGAGCGCGAACAGCGGACCCCACGCCCAGGTCGGCGCCCCGGCCAGATACAGCGGCAGCGCGAGCAGGAACAGCACCAGGGACGCGGCCGCCCAGCGGGCCTCGGGCAGCGCGAAGATCCGGGTGCGGCGACGCGGCGTCAGCGCCTCGCGGGCGGCAACCGGGGCCGGGCGAGTGAGAGTGGAAGACATCGAAACAGCCCTTTTGACGCAGGACGGCGACGGACAGCATCCAACCTCGCCACCATAACAGGAACAGATGAACATTAATTCATGAGTTCATGGTGCGGCGTACCATGAACGCATGGGTCACGGAGCCGCACCGCCTTCCAGCAACGTTCCGCGTGCACGCCTGGACGCAGCCAGCGCCGCCAAGGTCGCCACGACTTTGCAGGCCCTGGCCACCCCGTCCCGGCTGCTCATCCTCGCCCGCCTGCGCGATGGATCGCTGCCGGCGACCGAACTGGCCGCCGAGGTGGGTATGGAGCAGTCGGCCTGCTCCCATCAGTTGCGGCTGCTACGCAACCTTGGCCTGGTCACCGGTACCCGCAAGGGCCGCTCAGTGGTGTACGCGCTCTACGACAACCACGTTTCCGAACTCCTCGACCAGGCCCTCTATCACGTCGAGCATCTGCGTCTCGGCCTGAGCGACACCGCCGTCGAGCCAGAGCCTGAAGCCGCTGCCGTTCCTGGCGTCTGACTTCCGTCGTTGGGCCACTGGGCCATCCGAAGCTGATCAGAACCGCTGTGCCCGGCGGACCCACAGTTCATGCCGAAGGCTGCGGCGAGACGGTGGTCACCGCCGGAGCCTGGGACTCCATCGATGCCACCGACGGGCCCACTCCTTGGGCACACTCGAAGAACCCGTGCGGCCCTCGCCACGTCACGGTCTGCGACCGCGCTCATGCTTGGCGGGCAGGAGGGGAGTTTTCCTCCAGGAACGCCGAAACTGCCTCGGTGAACGCCTCCGGCGCTGCGTGGTGGATCAGGTGTCCAACCGGGATGGTGACCACTCGCCCGCCAGGGATGCGGCGGGCGAGTTCGGCGACACCGTCCTGAGGAACGTGACTGTGCGGGCCGCCTGCGAGCACGAGGGTTTGAGCGGTTATCCGGTCGAGTCGCTCCAGCCACCGGGAATCGGGCTGGTCGACCTGCCGCCTGATGGCCAGCACCATCTCCCAGTCAAAGGTCAGGGTGCCGTCCGGTCTGGCCGGGGTGCTCGGCTCCCGGGGACGGGGGACCGGCACATCCTCCAGGACGAGCCGGCTCACCCGCTGCGGGTGAGCCTCCGCGATCAGGTAGGCCACGATCCCGCCCATGGAGTGCCCGATCAGATCCACTGGTCCAAGCCTCAGTGCGTCCAGAAACCGGAGCACATCGGCCTGCATGAGTTCGAGTGAGTAGTCCCCCGGCCAGTCGCTTCGGCCATGACCGCGAAGGTCGAGGGCATACACCCTTCGACTCCGGGCGAGGGTGGGCGCAACCGCCTCCCAGTCGGTGGCATCCTCGCCCAGCGCGTGCAACAGGATGAGCGGCGGAGCATCCGGGGGCCCCGACATCTGATAAGCCAGCCGGACCTCGCCAACGTCGACCCAGCATTGATCAACCATGTCCGGAGGATATGCGGACGGGTCCTGCCGGAGATCGGCGTTCACCAGCAGCCGAACCACCATCCCCTGTCAGCAGCTCGGGGTTCTCGGCCACACGGTTCTCGCCCCGATCTTTCAATAGCTGACAACGCCGTAAGTCGCGGTGGTGTACATGCCTTGTTCGGTAAGGGTCCGGGACCGTGCTGCTTCTCCAACACGCCCAGGGATGCCTGGTCAATGGTCGCCGGACCGAGTGCGTGGAGGGACGGCGATGCGCGGCAAACGGCACAGCGCAAGGGCGTTGCCCACGGACACTCGCGCATACGGGACCGGCAAGGCGGTGGCGGCGCCCGACGGTGTGCCGACGTGGTCAGAGGAGCACGTCAACGAACATGAACACAGCGACCGCGAGCAGCACGTAGGCGAAGATACGCTGAAGCGTATTGCCCTTGAGTCTCTTCGACAGGCGTTTGCCGTCCCAGGCGCCCAGCATCGCCGCCGCGGTGAACGGTGCGATGACCGCCCAGTCCAGCTGCGTGCCGGTGCCGGCGCGGGCGGCGAGGGCGGCCAGTGAGTTGATCGTGATGACCAGCAGGCTGGTGCCGACCGCCCGGCGCATGGTCAGTCCGAGCACGCTCACCAGCGCGGGTACGGCGAGGAAGCCGCCGCCCACACCGAGGAACCCGGTTACCGCACCGAGCCCGGTGCCGGCCGCACCGGCCTTGCCTGGATGCACCTCGCCGGACGGTTCCGTGCGCGCGGGGCGCAGCATGCGCAGGGCGGCGAGCCCCGCTATGACGGAGAAGGCGACCGTCAGCAGGGTCTCCGGCACGTGGCCGGCGACGGCACCGGCGACTATCGCGGGCACGATGCCCGCGGCGGCGAAGAGCAGTCCCGTCCGCCAGGCCACGTTGCCGTCCCGGGCGTGCCCGGTCAGCGCCGTGATCGAGGTCAGGGTGACGATGACCAGGCTGGCCGTGGTCGCTTCCGCAGGGGTGAAGTCGAGCAGATAGATCAGGGCGGGAACGGCTAGGACGCTGCCACCTCCGCCGAGTCCGCCAAGGGCCAGGCCGATAACGGCACCGGCGGCGAGCGCGAGGATCAGAGCGGTCATGCTGTCGAACCGCCGTTCCCGTGTTCGCCGACGACGGTCACCAGGACCTGACTGGAGCCACTCGGCGGATCCACCGCTACGGCCGTCCGCGCGCCGCCGGTCAGGTAGCTGCCGCTACCAAAACCTTTGAGCTGACCGGTGTCGATGAAGAACACGCAAATGTTCCCTTCCCGCGGAAAATGCCCCCAAGGGCGTACACGTCATCATAACATCAATACCCCTGGGGGTATTTTCGCTGCTGGCGGCGCGCGACATGCAGGACGCCGGCCGTCCAGTCCGGCAGGCGTGGTTCTGGCGGTTGCACGCCAGTGGCTGTCGCGGGTCCCCTGTCGCCGACGGAGGAGTCGGACTGGCGGGCCGGTGTTGTGCGCGTCGCCGTTGACGCGGCGGGAAGGCGTCCTGCGTGGGCATCGTCGGCTTCCGCCTCTACCCCGAGGTCGAGGTCACCCGCCTGAGGGTCATCGGAGTGGACGATGAACCCGCCGTTTTCAAGCATGTCATCGCCATGGCTGGTGCCTGCTCCCCAGTAGGTATCGCCGGTATGACGCACGGCGGGGGAGCGCTGCGCTTGCGGCGCAGGGTCCGGTGGGAGGACGAGGCCGTTGTCCTCCCACCGGGGCGGGGCGGCGGGTGTGTCAGAGCGCGGTCGGCGCGTTCAGCAGCTCCCAGGCGCCGTAGCCGCCGAGCACGTCGGAGACGTCCGTGAAGCCGCGGTTGCGCAGCAGGCTGGCGGCGATCGAGGAGCGGTGTCCGCCGGCGCAGTGCAGCACGAGCGGCCGGTCGGCGGGGACTTCGTGCAGGCGCTGGGGCAGTTCGCCCAGCGCGATGTGCAGCGCACCCTCGATGTAGCCCTTGTCGCTGCGCTCGCCGCAGTTGCGTACGTCCAGCACGAGCGGGGGCTGCGACCCGGCCAGGGCGCTGCGCAGCTGTTCAGCAGTCAGTCGGCTGGCGGGGGCCACCTCGTCGGCCATGGCCGCCAGAGCGGACTCGGGGTTGCGCAGGTAGCCGGTGACCTGGTCGAAGCCGATGCGGGCGAGACGGGTGACGACCTCCTCCTCGCGGTCCTGCGGAGCGACGACCAGGATGCGGGTGCCCGGGGCGACGACGGTGCCGGCCTGCTCGGCGAAACGGCCGTCGACGGGGACGTTGATCGCCCCGCGCACGTGCCCGGCGCTGAACTCCTGCGGGCTGCGCGCGTCGACGACCATGGCGCCCGCCGTGCGCTCAGCACGGAACTCCTCCACCGAGAGTGGGCGGAGCATCGCGGCCGGGTCGTAGAGGTCGCGCTCCTGGCGATTGAGTGTGGCGTCGTAGGCGAAGTAGCCGGGCGCGGTGGGCTGCCCGGCCGCGACGATGGCGACGAACTCCTCCTCATTCATCGGCTGGCAGGCGTAGTTGGTGGCGCGCTGCGCGCCGATCGTGGACTGCTTCTCCGTGGAGAGGTTCTTGCCGCAGGCCGAGCCCGCGCCGTGGGCGGGGAACACACGCACCTCGTCCGGCAGGGACATGAGCTTGCGCTGGACGCTGTCGTAGAGCATCCGGCCGAGCTCCTCGGCCGTCACGCCCACCGAGGCGAGCAGGTCGGGTCGGCCGACGTCGCCGATGAACAGCGCGTCGCCGGTCAGCACGCCGTACGGAACCTCGTCCGAGGCCTTTTCGAAGACCAGGATGCTGATCGACTCCGGCGTGTGGCCGGGCGTCTCCATGATCTGCAGGGTCACGTCGCCCAGGCTGATCCGCTCGCCGTCGGCGAGCTTGCGGATGGGGTACTCGGCCTCGGCGCGTTGCCCGTAGCCGATCCAGGCGCCGGTGCGGTCGGCCACCTCGAGGTGGCCGGCCAGGAAGTCGGCGTGGAAGTGGGTGTTGACGACGGCCTCGATCGTGAAGCCGTGCGCCTCGGCGTCGGCCAGGTACTCCGAGACGTCCCGGCGCGGGTCGACCACGACGGCCTTGCCGGTGGACTCGTCGGCGATCAGGTAGGACGCCTGGGACAAACAGTCGAGGTAGTACTGGGCGAAGAACACTGAAAAGTCTCCTGAAGCGAGAGCCGTCATACCTCGGCGGGTATACAGGCGGGCGGTCTGGGAGGCGCGGCAGTCCAGTCAGTCGGGCCAGGGCCGCGCGGGTCTCTTTCGGATGGAGGAACGCCCTGCGAAGGGGGAAGCCGGTCCGGGAGGGCCTACCAGGCCACCACGAATCCGCCGTCGGACCAGGCCGAGGCGAACGAGTCGGGATCGATCTCGCAGGTCACTCACACCTCCGCATACCCCCGTGGGTATCTTGCTCTTCGACCGTACCGGCCTGGCGTCGAGCTCGTCAAATACCCCCCCGGGTATTAAAGGCGCGGTCGAAGTCCCGAGTGGCGAGCTGCGTGTTCGAGGGGTTGTCGCTCGGTTGAGGTGTGACGTTTCGCGCAGTCGCGGTGCGCTGCGATGGTCGTCACGTTGCGATTAATACCCCAGGGGGTATTGTCGACGTGTGAGTGGAGGCCCGGCGAGTGCCCGCGGGCGGGAAGGATGGAGTCATGTGCCGTCGAGTGACGTGCGGGAAGTGCGGTAAGGCCACCTATGCCGGGTGCGGGAACCATGTGGACCAGGTGCTTGCCGGGGTCCCGAAGGCGCAGCGGTGCAGCTGCCCGCCGCCGGCCAAGCGCTCCTGGTGGCCATTCGGGAGGCGCTGAGGCCTACGCGGTCCATCGACGGCATGGGGCTCGAAGTGACTCCGCCCAGACGCTGACCGCGCGGACCGCTGTCGACGACGCATGAACGCCACGGCACCCCGGAGCGCGGCAGCTTCCTAGCTCCCCGGCCATCTGTCACGGGGTGCTCAGACGCCGGACACGTGGGCAAGTTGGCCGACGGCCGCTGTGATGGCCATGGCGAGTCCGCCGCCGATGACTACGCGCAGCGCCGGGCGCAGGAGGCTGGTTCCGGCGGCGCGGGCGGCGAGCACTCCTGCCAGGGCGAGGCCGCAGAGGGTGACCGCGACGATCAGCCACAGGCGTGCGGTGGTGGACCCGGCGAGCAGGCCCAGGAACGGCACGAGTCCACCGCCGAGGAAGCTGGCGGCGGAGGCGAGGGAGGCCTGGAGAGGGTTGGCCGTGGTGTGCTCGCTGTGGCCGAGTTCGTCGCGCAGGTGGGCTTTGAGCGGATCGGCCTCGTGCAGCGCCTCGGCGACCTGGCGGGCGAGCTCCCTCGGTACGCCCCGATCCTCGTAGATAGCGGTGAGCTCGGCGAGTTCGGCCTCCGGGGCTTCGGCGAGCTCGCGGGCCTCCTTCGCCCGGTCCGCGGTCTCGACGTCGACCTGGGAGCTGACGGAGATGTACTCGCCGGCGGCCATCGCCATCGCACCGGCGGACAGACCCGCCAGGCCGCCGGTGACGACAGTGGAGGTGCTCGCTCCGCTCGCGGCCAGGCCCACCATCAGGCTGGCGACGGAGACCAGGCCGTCGTTGGCGCCGAGCACGGCGGCCCGCAGCCATCCGGCCCGACCGGCAGCGTGGCTTTCCTGGTGGGGGTTGAGCATGGCCGTCAAGATCAGTATTGGCGGGGAAGCCGGCCGGTCGTTCCTTCGGGGCGGCCGTTGGGTGTGGCGTGTGATCGGTCACCGTGGGACTCCAGGTCGGCCGGTGACGTGCAGGTGGAGGTCGAGCAGCACGACATCGGGCGCGGCCTCCGTCTGCGCGGCCCGCCGCAGACTGCACACAAGGGAGTCGGCGATCACCGGATCGTCCTCCCTCACCCAAACCCGCCGAGCCCTGGTGTCCGTTCCCGTACCCATATCGTCCCGCTCCCGTGCCGGGCCGCTGGCCGGCCAGTTCGGTGGTTGCCCCTATCGTGCTCAGACGCTGGGGGCGATCACTTGGGCCGCACGGTCCCGACTGACCGGAACATGCCCCTATGACGCGGTGACCTGGAGTATCTGCGGGTCGGACTGTGCCCCGGTGCCAGAGCAAAACGCTGAGACGGCGCAGTCGGCGGGTGGCGCTTGCCGCGACTGAAGACCGAGGTCACGGCTCGACGATCTCCGATCGGTGTGCAACGACCCTCAGTCACAGGCGGCCGGCGGATGGCCGTGCCCTGGAGATTCCCGGCCCGGCGCGTTCTGACCGTGATCCGATACCAGTGGGCCCGCCTTCGGTCCGCGCCCGCGGTGGAACCCGAGCACCCCGGAGAAGGACCGATGGTTTCACCGCACACAACCTTCCCTCCCTCCGGCCTCTACAGTTGTAGTGGCAATGATACTCTACGTCTGTAGAGGAATTGGGCGTGTGAAGAGGAAACGACCGTGACCGTGAGCTCGACACGACGGAAACAGCTGGCCGACGCGGCGATCGAGACGCTGGCCGCGGAGGGTATGCGGGGGCTGACCCACCGGGCCGTCGACCAGCGGGCGGGGCTGGCGGAAGGTTCCTGCTCCTACTACTTCAGAACCCGGCAGGCGCTGCTGCAGGCGGCCGTGGAGCGGCTCGCCGAGGCGGACATCGCGGATGCCGCCGCGCTGCCGACGACGGGCACTACCTCAGCAGAGAAGCTCGCCGATGCAACGGTGGCCTACCTGGAGCACTGGGGGACCCAGGGACGCGTGCGCACGCTCGCCCGCCACGAACTCGCCCTGGAGGCTACACGCAGGCCCGAACTGCGGGCGGTACTGAGGACCGCGGCCGGGCACGTGCGACGGCCGGTCGTCGACCTGCTTGCGGCGGCCGGTGTCCCCGAACCGGAGCAGCGCGCGAAAACACTCATTGCCTCCATCGACGGTCTGCTCTTCGAGCATCTGGCCGGCCCGGACGGACTCGACCTCGACCCGGCCGAACTCCGTACCACGCTGCTGAGCCTGTTGCGCACCTTCACCGACTGACCTCCGCACCGCCGTCTACGAGGCGGAATCGGCCGCAAGGCGGCTCCAGAACCTGGAACCCGAAAGGGAAAGCACCTTATGGACCCCGTACTCATCGCCGGAGCAGGCATCGGCGGACTCACCCTCGCGGCGGGACTCGCCGGCCGCGGCATTCCGGCCGTCGTCCTGGAGCAGGCCGAACGGCTCGCCCCTGTCGGAGCCGGCCTGACCGTGCAGCCCAACGCGCTGATCGCGCTGCGCCGTCTAGGCCTGGCCGCGCCCTTCGAAGCCGCTGGCGCGCGGCTTTCCACGGCCGCCGTCTACGATGCCCGCGGCCGCGTGCTGCTGAAGCCGAGCCCTGCCCAGGCCGGCGCCCTGCTTGCGGAGATCGGCGCCCCCACCCTGGGCCTGCACCGCGCCACCATCCACCAGGCACTGGTCAGTCAGCTCGGCACCAGCGAACTGCGGCTCGCCTCGACCGTCACCGCCGTCGACCCCGATCAGGCCACCGTCACCCTCGCCAATGGGCAAGAAGTACGCGGCTCCGTGCTGGTCGGTGCGGACGGCCTGCGCTCCACCGTCCGAACCGCACTGCTGGGCGCCCAGGCACCCAGCTACAGCGGCTACTACTGCTGGCGCGGCGTCACCGACGTCAACCCCCTGCCCAGCGACTGGATCGGAGAGATGTGGGGAGCGGGCCGCCGCTTCGGCGGATGCGTCATCGATGGCGGCCGTTTGTACTGGTTCCTGTGCGCCAACGGTCCCGCCGACGGCAAGGACAGTGACACCCGTGCCGCACTCACCCGGGCCACGGCCGAGTTCCCCGATTACGTCCGCCAGGCCGTCAAAGGCACTCCCCTCAGCGCCATCCGCCGCGACGACATCCGTGACCGCCCGCCGGTCACGCAGTGGGGCAGGGGCCGCACCACCCTGCTCGGCGACGCCGCCCACCCCATGACCCCCAACCTGGGCCAGGGCGCGTGCCAGGCCATCGAGGACGCTCTCGCCCTCACCGACCTGATCACCGAGTACGGCCCCATCCCCGACGCCCTGCGCCGCTACGAACGCTTCCGCCAGCCCAGGGCCAACGCCGTCGTCAAGGCCGCCCACCAGATCGGACGCATCGCCCACTGGAGCACTCCCACACGCACCCGGGTACGCAACACCCTCGTCCGCCTGACCCCGGCCTCCGTCCTGGTGTGCCAGCTGCGCACCTCCTGGCAGCTGCCCAGGACCACGAGTTGACTTCAGGGCACCCCTCTGCCGATGCCCATTCACCGGAAGCGAGCACAAGATGCACGACGCCGACACCGACACCGACACCGGTCGTATCCCCCTCTCGGTCCTCGGCCTGGGCCTGATGGGCCAAGCCCTCGCCCAGGCCTTTCGAACCCGTGAGCCGGGATCTGGCTGGCCGCACCCTGGTCAACCTGACCTCGGGCACCTCACAAGCGGCCCGTGAAACGGCCAAGTGGGCGATGTGCCAAGGCGCCGCCTACCTCGACGGCGCGATCATGGCCGTACCCCCGGCCATCGGCACCGCGAACGCCACCATCCTCTACAGCGGTCCAACCACCGCATTCGGCCGGCACCAACAGGCACTCAGCAGTCTCGGCGACCCCGTGTACTTCGGCGCAGACCATGGGCTGCCGTCCCTGTTCGACGCGGCCGCACTGAGTCTGGTGTGGAGCACACTCAACGGCTTCTTGCACGGCGCTGCCCTGCTCGGCACCGCGGGAATCGCCGCGGCCGCATTCGCCCGTATCGCCAAGACGGGCATCGAAACCGTAGCCGACTGGGTGCCCGGCTACGCGCAGCAGATCGACGACGGCACCTACCCGGCCACCGAATCCACCGTCAACACGAACCTGGCCGGGATGAAACACCTCCTCCACGAAAGCCACGCCGCCGACATCAACGCCGAACTACCCGAACTCCACGCGACCCTGGCCGAACGAGCAGTAGCCAACGGACACGGCAGCAACAGCTACGCAGCGATCATCGAACAACTCCGCCACCCCGCACCGTAAACCGTGAAGGACCCGAGGCGCTGCCATGGACGGCACTGGCTCTACTTGCGGTCGGTCTGACAGTGACCATTGCCGCGAGCCGGCACGGGTTTCCCATCCGCTCTCCACAGGGCGCGAGGCCGAACGCCGACCGGTGAGCTCAGGGATGCGTACCTGGCCCACTTCGACACGCCGAACAAGGTCCCATCAAAGGCGGGGAAGTCAGCAGAGCAGGTTTGCCCATGCCTTTGCCGGGGGTGGGGAATTTCAATCAGCCTTGTCGTCAGCCCCGCCGGCCTCGCCCGATGTCACAGTCCCAACGCCCGCTCGTGGGTGGCCCGTCCGGCGCTCCGGGGCGTGGCCCGGACGAACCGAGGCCAGTCGAGGTTGCACGGTGGCGCCGACGGCCGAGACCGGGTCCGTACGCTCACTGGACAGACCCGACGAAGGATGCCGACGAGATCCCGCAGCGACTAAGGGCTGTCGTCGCGCGCCCGCCAGGGATTACGGGACAGCCCTCAGCCTCATATCTTGATCGAATTGCCGGCGCAGGACACTAGAGGATTGGTTCCAATGGGTGTCCGTGGAGACGTGAACGAGGGTGTCCAAGGTCGTTGTGTGACGAACAACCTGGACACCCTCGCGACCGCACAGCAGCAGGACTACAACGAGCGCAACGGCCACAGTTCCGCCATCATTCGGCATACTCCGCGGCCAGTGCGGCGAACGCCTGACCGAGATCGGCGATCAGGTCTGTTTCGTGCTCGAGGCCGACGGCGAAGCGGATCAAACCAGCGGGGACTCCGGCCTCGGCAAGTTGTTCCTCGGTCAGTTCGTTCGACCACATCGCGGCGGGCCGCACCAGCGTCGAGCGGGGGCCGCCCAGGCTGGGGGAACGCACCGGAAGGCGTAGTTCCGAGATGAGTTGCTCGGCCGCCGCCTGGCCCCCACGAAGCTCGAAGCTCAGCAGTCCACCGAAGCCCCGCATCTGCCGCTTCGCGAGGTCATGCTGGGGGTGGCCGAGGAGCCCGGGGTAGTTCACCGCTCGTACTGCGGGGTGATCGACCAGGTACTCGGCCACGGCCTGCGCGCACTGATTCTGCCGCTCCGCCCGCAACGACAGCGTCCGCAGGCCACGCAGCGCGAGCCAGGCATCGAACGGGCTGACGACCGAGCCCACCAAGGTGTGAGCTTTCCAGAGCCGTTCGATCAGACCGCCGCTGCCGAGCACGATCCCGGCTTGCACGTCCGCATGCCCGGATATGGCCTTGGTGACGCTGTGCATGACGAGGTCCACGCCCTGCTCCAGTGGCCTTTGATTGAAGGGAGTCGCAACGGTGTTGTCGGCGAAGGTGAGGATGCCGCGAGTGCGGGCAAGCGCGGTGACCGCTTCCACATCGGTCAGCTGGAGCAGCGGATTGCTGGGTGTCTCCAGCATGATCAGCTTGGTGTCCGGTGTGAGGGCCCGGGCGAAGGCATCGGTGTCGGTCTGGTCCACGAAGGTCACCTGGACACCGAAGCGGGGCGCGACGTCCCGCAGCAGACTCAGCGTGCCGCCGTACATGCTGTGCTGGGCGACGACATGGTCGCCCTGGGACAGCAGGGCGACCAGGATCGTGGTGATCGCCCCCATTCCGGACGCCGTGGCCAGGGCTGCCTCGGCGCCCTCGACGGCCGCGACAACACGCTCCAGTCGGGCCTGCGTCGGGTTGCCGTAACGCCGGTAGTAGCGCTGAGGCTGGGACTGCTCGTTGAGTGCGTCGAAGTCCTCTGCTGTGGGGGCCGAATAGTTCGCCACCTGATGGATCGGGGGCGCGACGCTCAGTTCGTCCGGATCGGCATCGGCGTGGGCAAGGAGTGTCTCAAAGGTCAGGAAAGAGTCCATGGATCGAGCATGCAGGTCGATTGGCTTTGCTTTCGATATCCAATCAGTGCAGCATTGGACCGTATGGATCACTCAACCTTGCCCGTTGGTCTTATCGGTGACTCATCTGGACCGCTCTACCGGCGGTTGGCCGAGGGCCTTCGTGACGCCGTGCGCCGGGGCGAGGTCGGTGCCGGTTCCAAGCTGCCCTCCGAGCGCAACCTAGCTCGGTGGCTGGGTGTGAGCCGGACCACCGTGATCGGCGCCTACCGGCTTCTGCGCGAAGAGGGCCTGCTGGAAAGTGTGCGCGGCAGCGGCACCCGCGTCGTCACCTCCGTCCACCGGATCGGTCCGGCGGTCCCCGCCGCGACCATGCCGTCAGCCAAACTGACGGGTGAGCCGGCAGTCGGTGTCGTGGACCTGTCCGGATCGCTTGTCGCCGGCCCTGACGCGGTACCCCGCCTGACACCGGACCCCATCGACCTGTGCGAGCCGGCCACCGGCCTCGGCTACCAGCCGCTCGGCCTTCCCTCCCTGCGGGCTCGGATCGCCGCCCGCTACACCGGACTCGGACTGCCGACCACGGCCGACGAAGTGCTCGTCACCAGCGGAGCACAGCAGGCGATCAGCCTGCTCTTCACGCTGTTCGGCCGCGACGGCGGCGTCATTGCCACCGAGAACCCCACCTACGCCGGCGCCCTCGACGCCGCCCGCGCCGCGGGGGCGACGCTTCTGGCGCTGCCCACCGACTCCGAGGGCATCAAAGTACGCCCGCTACGAGAGACACTCGCCCGGTCCTCCGTCTCACTGCTCTATGTGATGACGGCCTGCCAGAACCCCACCGGCACGGTGATGAGCACCCAACGGCGGACCGAGATCGCCCGGCTCGCCGAGCACGCCGGCGTTGCGGTCGTCGACGACACGACACTCGCCGACCTGGTCTTCGAAGGATGCTGGCACCCCCTGCCGACCGCCGCTTCCGGTGTCATCGTCGGATCCTTGAGCAAGCTGTTCTGGCCCGGCCTGCGAATCGGCTGGCTTCGGGCGCCCAGAACGCTGATGACCAGGCTCGCCCGCCTGAAAGCCGTGGCAGACCTCGGTTCCTCACACATCGGCCAGCAGCTGGCCGCCCATCTCCTGCCGGTGTCAGGGGACATGGCCACGGCACGGCGAGGGCAACTGACCGCACGTCTCGACCTGATGAGCGACCTCTTGCGGTCACGGTTGCCGACGTGGTCGTGGACCCGCCCGTCAGGCGGTCCCTTCCTGTGGGTCCGGCTCCCGTACGGCGACGGAGAGTCCTTCGCTCAACTCGCGCTCACGCACAGAGTGCAGGTACTCCCAGGCGCCAGATCCTCTCCCGACCACGGTTTCACCGATCACCTCCGACTGTCCTTCGTGGCCGAACCCGCCGACCTGCGGATCGCCGTCCACCGGCTCGCCGAAGCCTGGACCGCGTTCGAGTCCCGCCACGGCTCAGGCCCCCTCCCCTCCGGCATCGTGGGCTAGACCAGGGCTACTTGGTGTACGGATAGCCGCTGCTTCTGGGCCGGGCCTCCCCATCCACACCAGCCGAGCCCTCCTGGCCCGCCACAACGATCTGGCCCGGCTGACGTTCGCGCATATCCCCGACAGTCTGCGCATGTTCGACGCCGCGGAGGCGCTGCTCAAGAGCATGATCGAGTCAGGCGTGCCCCCTCGTGCCGCCGCTTGGGCCCTCGACAACCTCTCCGTCCACGTCGCGAGCACTGTTTACGACGCCTATCTCAAACGGACGCGCTTCGGTGACGACAGCGGCCGCGACCCCGAAGAACTCCGCGCAGCCCAGTTCGTCGCCGGGGTCGGCCGGGCCTTCGCCGCCACATCGCCCACGCGCTTTCCCTACCTGATCAAAAACGCGGACGCCCTCATGGCCGGAACCCAGGACGACCGCTTCGCCTTCAGTATCGACACCCTCATCGCCGGCCTCACCGCGTACGACGGGGCCGCCCTCACGTCCGGCGATCACAGGATCGAGCGACCTCGTCCGTGACAGTGATCAACCAGCCCTCGGCGGGGGCAGCAATACCGGTTGCTTCGCTGGATGAAGGCAACAAACGAGGCCCCGCGGCCGTTGAGTCGGGCTGTCTACACCTCAACTCGGAAGCCAGGGAGCCTCGTTGGTCGCCTATCCGGCGACCTGCCCGACCGCGGCCATCAGCACGCTCCAGGCCAGGACCATGACCAGCGCGACCCGCCGCGGCCAGGACCGCGAGGGCTACGGCGGCCTGTCAGTCGTCGAACGAGCTCGCGCGCGGACGAGGGCCGCCACCGTGACGCCTACCGCACCGCGCTGACGGTCGTGACCACCGGCCGCGGCACCGTCCCGGCGCCGCCGAAGGCCGACATGGTGTCGGTGCCCGCCTGTCTGCCGAAGGTGAAGGCCGCCCGCACCAAGGCCAATCCCGACACCGCGATGCACGGCGAAGCGCTCGCCCACGCCAAGCAGTGTCCGCGGTAGCACGTCGCCGTCGCACCCGCCGGGCCGCGGCCTGCCTGTGGGGGTCTACCGACCGGGCCGAGGAGGTCGCCGCCTGACCGGCTTCGCGTCGGGGCGGTCAGCTGCCGAACGGGCGCCCGTCCAGGGTCCAGTGCGGGTCGATGGGGCGGCCGAGCGAGGCGTAGACCTGGGCGGCGACATCGGGGTGACGGAGGGTGCCGACGGGCTTCCCCGGCGGGAACTGCGGGCCGGTGCCGGCGATCCAGGCGGTGCGCTCCTCTGGGGTGTCGCCGCCGTGGCCGCCGGCGTCGACATGGCCGTGGTCGGTGACGACGATGACGGTCCACGCCTCGTTCGCGTAGGACCGGCGGCCGTGAACCGCCGCGAGCAGCCGGCCCAGGCGCTCGTCGGCCCGCCGGATCGCCTCGCGGTACTCGGCGCCGCAGCCCAGGGCGTGGCCGGTCTCGTCGACGGCGCCGAGGTAGACGAAGGACGCCTCGGGGTCGCTGGTGGCGAAGACGTGCTCGGCCTCGGCCGTGATCTGTTCGTCGCAGTCGTCCCATGCCTTGGGACTGTGGTCGGCGGGCCCGATGAACGTCAGCCGACCAGGGGCCCGGAACAGCGGGCCGCCGTCCCGCTGGATCATCAGCGGCTCCCAGCCGCCCGCGACGAACGTACGCCGCCCGTCCTCGCGGGCCAGGCGGGTGGCGAAGTCCGGGAAGACCTCCAGGCGATTGCCGGTGAAGTTGTTGCCCCAGATGCCGTGCTTGGCCGGGCCGACGCCGGTGGCGATGGTGGCCCAGCAGGGGCCGGACATCGTGGGGGTGCTGAGGTCGATTCGGACGGGCGTGAGGAAGCCGCTCTCCGCGACCGCGTCGAGGTGCGGGGTCGGTACCTGGCCGAGCAGGTCGTAGCGGACCCCGTCGATTCCGACGACGAGCACGTGCGGTGCGGGGCCGAGGGGCTGGGCTGGCATGGCCGGGGTTCCTTCCGGTGGTGCGGTGCGGGCCCCACGATGCACCGGTCAGGTACGGGGCGTCGGCGACTGGGGCCCGGAACAGCTGGCCGACACCCCGCTGTTCCAGATGTTCGCCACGCTTCAGGACCCGTCGTTCCCGGGGGTGCTCGTCATCGTCTACACGGTGATGGCGCTGCCGTTCGTCTACCGGGCGCTGGACTCGGGGCTGCGTGCCGTCGACGTCCGCACGCTCGTCGAGGCGGCCCGCAGCTGCGGCGCCGGCTGGCCGCGCGCGGTCGTGAGCGTGGTGCTGCCAAATCTGCGCGGGGCGCTGCTGAACGCCTCGTTCCTCACCCTCGCGCTGGTGCTGGGCGAGTTCACGGTGGCCCGGGTGCTGGGCTTCCAGCCGTTCGCCGTCTGGATCGTGAACGTCAGTGGCTCGCAGGCCCGGCTGTCCGTGGCGGTGTCCGTGCTCAGCCTGCTGGTCACCTGGGTACTGCTCCTCGCGCTGGCGCCCCTCGGCGGGCGCCGCCGCTCCTCCCGTACTACTGATCAAAAGAGTTGACGTCCCATGACCTCGATGACCGTCGAATCCCCACTGACCGCGTCCGCCGATGGCTTCGCCGCCTCCGTCGAACTGCGTGCCCTGCGCCGGTCGTTCGGCACGACCGTCGCCCTCGACGGACTCGACCTGACCGTGCGCCCCGGTGAACTCCTCGCCCTGCTCGGCCCGTCCGGCTGCGGCAAGACCACCGCGCTGCGCATGCTCGCCGGCTTCGAGCACCCCGACTCGGGGCAGATCCTCGTGGACGGTCGGGACATCACCGCAGTGCCCGCCCACCGTCGCGACGCAGGCATGGTCTTCCAGTCCTACAGCCTCTTCCCGCATCTGACCGCCCTGGACAACGTG
Source organism: Streptomyces sp. NPDC001020 (assembly GCF_053599115.1). NCBI lineage: Bacteria > Bacillati > Actinomycetota > Actinomycetes > Kitasatosporales > Streptomycetaceae > Streptomyces > Streptomyces sp. NPDC001020. The sequence goes on from NZ_JBSFLQ010000044.1 coordinate 54,324, forward strand.
GCGTTCGGACTACGCATGCGCAAGGTTCCTACCGCCCGGCGGCGCGAGCGTGCCGCTGAACTGCTGGAGTTGGTGGGCCTGCCCGACAAGGCCGGCCGCTTCCCGCACCAGCTCTCCGGCGGGCAGCAGCAGCGCATCGCCCTCGCCCGGGCCCTCGCGCTACGCCCCAGGGTGCTGCTGCTGGACGAGCCGCTGTCCGCGCTGGACGCCAAGGTGCGGCTGACACTGCGCGAGGAGATCCGGCGCGTGCAGCAGGAGCTGGGCATCACCACCTTGTTCGTCACCCACGACCAGGAGGAGGCGCTGTCCATGGCGGACCGCGTCGCGGTGATGCGCGCGGGCCGGATGGAGCAGTGCGCGCCCCCGGCCGAGCTTTACAGGCGTCCGGCGACCGCCTTCACCGCCGAGTTCGTCGGCACGATGAGCCGCATCCCGGCCCGGATCGTCGACGTCGCGACCGTCGAGGTGTTGGGCCGCAGGATGCCGGTGGACGGCGAGGCGCCCGCGGGTCCGGAGGTGGACGTGCTGGTGCGCCCGGAGTCGGTCGGCGTGAGCGCGGACCCCGAGGGCACTGCCCGCGTCACCGCGAGTGCCTTCCTCGGCGCCGTCACCCGGCTGACCGTGGCGCTGCCCGACGGCACCGCCGTGAAGGCCGATCTGCCCACCCACGACGCGGCCACGCTCACCCCGGGCACTACGGTCACCGTGACCCTGCCCGACCGCCCGGTGCTCACCGCCGCCCGCGCATGACCCGCACGACCCGCCCCGAAAGAGAGACAGTGTCCCCCGACACCATCGGCCCCCGCCCGCTCCAGGCCGTCCTGTTCGACATGGACGGCACCCTTGTGGACACCGAGGAACTGTGGTGGCAGGCCGTCCAGCACGTGGCGTCCACGCTGGAGTACGACCTCACCGACGCCGACCAGCCCGACGTCCTGGGTCGTCCCGTGGAGCACACCGCGGCCCACCTGCTGCGCGTCACCCGCGCCACCGTGCCGCTCGCCGAGCTCGCCGGGAAGCTGGGCGAGGAGTTCGAGGCCCGCGTCGAGGCACGGATCGTGCCGCGGCCCGGCGCGCTCGAACTCCTCGACCGGCTGCGGCAGGAGGGCATCGAGACCGCGCTGGTGACCGCGTCCCCGCGCTCCGTCGTGGACATCGTGCTGCGGACCCTGGGCGAGGAGCGGTTCGCGGTGTCCGTCACCGCCGACGACACCCCGCGCACCAAACCCGCCCCCGACCCCTATGTGGCGGCGGCCCGCGCGTTGGACGTACCACCGTCGGCGTGCGTGGCAGTGGAGGACACTGCCATCGGTGTCGCCTCCGCCGAGGCCGCGGGCTGTCGAGTACTCGCGGTTCCGTCCCTCGCGCCGATACCGGCGGCCCCCGGACGCATGGTGCTGGGCAGCCTGGAGCAGGCGGACGTCGCGCTGCTCCGGTCGATGGTGCACGGCGACGGGGTCGCGTCGGGCCGCGGGTTGACCGGGGACCAGGTGGTGCCCGGATCGCACACCGGGTCGGGGTGCGTCACCCGGTAGGAGTCGCGCAGGAGGGTGGTGGCGGCCACGCTGACGTACCGGCCGCCGCTACCCACACCCCCTGGCACCCTCCGACCGGCGGCCGGTCTAGCTAGTCGTATCCATCACAAGGAAGGACGCGTCACATGTTTTTGCGGATCCTTCCCTTGGTCTCCTCCGCCTTGCCCTTCACCTCTTCCGTCGTGCCGCGCACCGTCTGGCCTGCCTCACCGGCCGCCTTGCGGGCCTTGCCCGCGACGCGGTCGCCCATGCCCTTGAGGCGCAGTTCCTCGTCGCCAGTAGCGCGCCCAGTCTTTTCCTTGGCCTTGCCCATCGTCTCCTGGGCCTTGCCCCGGATCTTCTTTCCCTGACCAGACACGGGATCAGCTCCTCGACCGACCACTTCGGCTTTGATTACGCCCCCCGACTACCTCGGCGCACCCGCATCAAACCTCGGATGTGAAGGTGGGTCCCCTCGGGGTACGCGGGAGTAAAGACCGACGGGCACCGCCGGACCCGTCCGCCTTGCGACACCACGGTGGGCCCCACTGGAAAGGAGCCACCGCGAGCCCGCCGAGCCCCCGAAACGGTCGTCGGAACTCTCGCTCGGCCGCCAGGATGGCCATCTCGACGAGGCGGTGACGGTGGCCGACACCGTCGGCAGAGCGCCGCCCGCCGGGTGACCGCCGTAAATGCACGACCAAGTCGGCACCCCGGAAGTGCTCCACCAGATCCAGTTTGTCTGGTGCTCGGTAGCGGGGCACAACGCCGCGCACCCGAGGAGAGTGGGTGGTGTCAGGAGAACGTTGGCCTGGTCATCCCTGGAGGGACCACAGTCATGACCGCGCACGAGCACTCTCACCGGAGCTCGGTCTTCCACCGGCCGACCTTCCGTCGGCACCGAGCCCCCGCCCCCGCATCCGCCGTGTCGGCACACGCCGACTCGCGCGCGCACTCCGCAGTGGCCTGCGCCCTCGCGTCCCTGCGCATTCTGACCGGGTTCATCTTCCTGTGGGCGTTCCTGGACAAGACCTTCGGCCTTGGCTACTCCACGGCGTCCGGCAAGGGCTGGATCGACGGCGGGTCGCCGACGAGTGGCTTCCTCGGCTCGGTCGCGGTGGGGCCGATGGCGTCGACGTT